>CAYSOI010000141.1:0-9285 GCA_964432425.1 uncultured Opitutales bacterium
CCGTAATCTTCGGCATTCCGGGTCTCCAGATTCAGGACGACGTCAGAATCATCGGTAATGTCGTAATCGATGGTACCGTGAAGGTGGGATCTTGGAATAAAACGCATGTTGGCGTTTTCCGGATCGGTATCATCAATGGCAAGCCAGACCGTAACGGTTTTGGTCGGCGTGATCGGCCAATACAAGGCATCCTGGTGCCAAGGAACCCGCTTTCCATCTTTAGGTAACTTACAAAAGAAATGGGAACCCCATGCGATGATATTTGGCCCTAACAAATCCGAGACCGGAGCAAGAATGGCGGGATGACTCATGAGTTTGTAAATCCGGGCAAATCGCAGGTGAGCCGTGTTGATGGAGTAACTGCTTCGGCCAAGGTTACGGAAAGCATCCAGCATCCCATCGAAGTAAATGCGAAGATCATTGGTCTCCTCACGGGATAATCCATCGAATGGAGTCAAAAAGCCCTGGGCATTGAACTGCTCAATCTGAGCCGGAGCCAGACACTGAGGAGAAGGATTGCTGGTGGGGAAAAATTGAATTTCCCGATCCAAAGCTTTCAGCTCATCGTCGGTGGGATTGGGAATGTTGTCAGGGTGCATCGTTTCAAGGAAAATTAGGAGGACTTTATCAACGATGCGGCGAAAACTAGCGGACCCCGGAACTGAGTCAACCAGCCATCATTTGGTCGTCCCCCAGACTTTCTTCTGAATCTCGTACATCATGGGATCGTGCTCCTTGAGTTCAGCCCTGGTAAAGGGATAAAAGTCATTCACTCCGAGGTAGGCCTCTGTGCTTTCGGCAAAGTATTCCTTGTGATTGGTCAGAGCATAGTGCCGGACCTTTTTCCCTGTGTAGAGAAGAACATTCTCATAAATGCCCTTTTCCTTCATGTTCTTGTAGGCAGCAAGGATCTCCTTGTTGTCAAAACTCAGCACTTGGTCATGATAGGCATGGGCCAGCTCATGCAGTACCACATATGGATGCTTCACCCAAGTACCTCGACTGATCAGGGACTCCGCTCGGGGAATATGCACATGCTTTTCCAGCCGGGGATCATGGCGATTGGCCATCAACCATCCACGAGCCGGATGATACTGCATATTGCCCAAGCGATGTTTGTGATCCAGAGCGATGGGAAGCTGTTGCAATTCCTTCACTTTCTCCTCTGGAAGGATGTATTTTACCCGCTGAAGGTGATTGGCCAGAGCCTTGAATGCCTCTTCACCGAGCTTCTTGTTTTCACATTCCAGAAGAGCCGGATCAACTTTGATGGTCCAGCCTTCGATATCTTGAACGACTGGATCATAAAACTTCGTCTTCTCTGCCTGAAGTAAGGCAGCAAGGAACAGTAGTGGTAAGATTGTGTATTTCATTATTTGCAGTCTCCTTTGAGAAGCTTGATCGCAGCCTCGGCAAACCGTTTGCCCATTTCGGCGTAACCTTCCTTGTTGTAATGAAGGCCATCGTTCTTCCCATTCAAATCATCCGTATCAATCCAAGCTCCATTCGGAGAAGCTTCAGCGACCTTGACCTGGGCTTCCCGAACCAGCATCCAGTCCGGATACTTTCGTGCAGGATCATTTCCGAAGTCACTCAATCTTCCGATCACAAACTTCATATCCTCGTGCTTCATGTCGGTCTTGAGCTGATCAATCAACCCCTGCATGCTCTTCTCGTACACGGAACCATGCTTCTCCTTCGCATCCCGTTCCCCCTGCATCCAGACAAAGGTCAATGTGTCAAACTTCTGGTCACCCAACTGTGGATTAATGGCCGCAATTAACTTGTCATACAAAGCCCCCTTCGCCCCAAGTGTATCCCCATCTGCAGACTTCCATTTCTTGTACCAGCGACGAATCGGTTGCCCCCCCTGAGCACTCTTCACAAAGATACATTTATCATCCGGAAAAGCCGCTTCCATAGTTGGAATAAAGGATACATTCGGATTCAGGCCCGCCATGTTAGATTGGCCAGACAGGAGAAATAGATGAACTTTGGCCTGAACAGAGAGCCCTGTCAAAAGCCCAAGTAGACTAAAAAGTAAGAGATGTTTCATAGATGAAATGTATAGGGAAAGTTGGGATTATTCGGAAAGGGGGAGGTAAACCTGCGAAGTGCTCACGACAAGCCAAACCATCTCTTTACTGAAATTTATTTGACCGACCAACCATTCCTTACGACCATGTAAGGAATGCCCATGAATACTGCGACTCTTACCAGTAAAGGACAAATTACTATTCCCAAGGAAATCAGGGAAGCTCTAAGACTGCATACAGGAGATCGAGTTTCATTTGCCTTCAATAACGAATCTGAAGTCACGATGAAAACAGTAAAGAAATCGGTGGATGACGTTTTTGGAGCATTACACGATTCTGAACAGGTGCCCTTGAGTGTTGAAGAAATGAATGAAGCAATCGCTGCACGTTTCAAAGCCAACAAGGAATGACCGCTGTCGATACAAACATACTCGTACGTTTTCTCGTGCGTGATGATGAGGCACAAGCACAGTTAGTAAGAGCTCGATTCAAATCCGCAGAAACGAACAACGAAATTCTGTGGATTTCGCAATTGGTGGTTCTGGAGCTTATCCGGGTACTTGAAAGTGCTTACAGAAAATCAAGAAGAGAGATCGTAGCCACTCTTCAGCAATTGCGACAAATGCACATTTTTGAATTTGAATCAGGCAATGCTATCGACCGCATGATTCTGGATGCCACAAAATACAAGGCAGACCTCTCCGACATCCTAATCGCTCATTCAGCCCATCAATCCGGTTGCACGGAAGCAATTACCTTTGATCGAAAAGCAACAAAACTCCCGTTGTTCAAAGAATTAAAACAATAAGGCACACAATTCCTTCTCATTCCTCTGCCAAACATTCCTTTGCCTATTATTCTTTCACATTGACCCACATTCCTCTGGTACAGATACCAAAGCATGCGATTTGGGCTTCATATTATTATATCATTTCTTCTCTGTTCAGGATTTCTCCATAGCGAAAAGAAACCGATTTCCCGAGAAGATGCGTACGCCGTTCTTCAACCCGCCAAACCCTCCCCGAAGAAGAACAAACCGGAAGGTCTGCAAGGACGTGTAGTCACGGGTTATCAAGGATGGTTTCGAGCGGAAGGAGATGGATCTGGCTTGGGTTTTCATCATTACAAGAAAGGCCGCAAGTTCGAGCCGGGCAGTTGCACCATTGATCTTTGGCCAGACCTCTCGGAATTCAGTAAAGAGGAACAGTTTCCCACAGCCTTCCGACATGCGGACGGTAGCGTCGCTCATGTTTTCAGTTCCCTTCATCCCAAGACCGTAGACCGACATTTTTCCTGGATGGCGGAGTACGGGATTGATGGAGCCTTTGTCCAAAGGTTTGCCACGCATGGTGCCAAAGAACGCAGAGATTACCGATCTCTAAAATACGAAAACATCAAACTTCAACTCTGCCGCGATGCAGCGATCAAGAATGGTCGATCCTGGGTCCTCATGTACGACCTCTCTGGGCTAAAAGATGAAGACTTTCCATGGCTTGCAGCCGACTGGAAACAACTTCGCCGCAAAATGCAGTTGGGTACCGACCCGAATGACTCCGCCTATCTACAACTCAATGGCAAACCTCTCGTCGCCATCTGGGGAATCGGGTTCAGCGATGACCGAAAATATGGATTGGAGAAGCAGGAATGGTTCATCCGCCTCCTCAAACACAATCCCGAATGGGGAGGAATGAGTATCATGCTCGGAGTCCCCTACTTCTGGAGAGATCTGCACCGGGACGCCGTCAAAGACCCCAAACTCCACTCCATTCTCAAAATGGCCGACGTCCTCAGTCCCTGGTCCGTAGGACGCTACCGAAACACCCCAAAACTGGCCGAACAAATGATCCTTCACCAAAGAGCCGACCTCGAATGGTGCACACAAAACAAGATCCATTACTTACCCGTACTCTGGCCAGGCTTCAGTTGGCAAAACATGTATGGCAAACAAACCACCGGAATCCCAAGAGAAGGCGGCAAATTCTATTGGAACCAATTTCAAGCCACGGCTTCAGCAGGCAACCAATCCGCCTACATCGCCATGTTTGACGAAATCGACGAAGCCACCGCCATCTTCAAATGCACCAACCATCCCCCCGTCGGTGCCTCCACCTTCCAAACCTACGAAGGTCTCCCCTCCGATCACTATCTCTGGCTCACCGGAGAAGGCCGCCGACTCCTCCGCTGGGAACTCCCCAAACGCTAAACATCAGGAATGCTCCAGACACCAACAAACACTCCCCACTCCCCACTCCCCACTCCCCACTCCCCACTCCCCACTCCCCATGAAACAAACACTACTCACCGCCCTCTTCCTATTCTGCGGATTCACGGCATCCGGTAAGTCCACACAACCCAACGTCGTCTTCCTCGCCGTGGATGACATGAATGACTGGATCGGTTGCCACGAAACCCGAACCAGGACCATCACCCCAAACCTCGACAAACTCGCAGCCCGAGGAGTCAACTTCACCAATGCTCACACCGCTGGCGTCTTCTGTGCTCCCAGTCGAGCGGCCATCTTCAGTGGGCAATTCGCTTCGACCACCGGTTGCTACACCACCGCCAATTACTTCGTGGATCACCCTCAAATTGAACCACTGCAAGTCAGCTTCTCCAAGGCAGGATACAAGACCTTCGGAGCAGGCAAACTCTTTCACCACCCAGCCGGAGCCATTGATCAACGGGGTTGGTCCGAGTTCTTTCTCCGCAACCAAAGCCAACGCAAAGGTGGTTGGCCCCTGGACTCCTGGAGCAAAGGCACACCCTTTCCCAAACCCTTCCCCAACAGCATCTACAATCAAGGCCAGAAAGTTACCGGAGGACTCTTCCTCGAATGGGCTGCTCTGCCCAATGAACAAGAAGAGGAAATGGCCGACACCAAACGTGTGAATTGGGCCGTCGAAAAGCTGAAGAAACAACATGAAAAACCCTTCTTCCTCGGAGTCGGTATCTACGCTCCGCATTATCCAAATTACTGTCCGAAAAAGTACTTTGATCTCTACGACCGGGATAAGATCCAACTCCCCCTTCTCAAGGAAGACGACTTGGCCGACCTTCCCGAAAGAATCCGAAAGATGAAGACGAATCGCTCCAGGATTCTTCAGAAACTCCAATCTCTCGACGCCCACAAAGATGCCGTCCATGGCTACCTTGCCTGCATCAGTTATGCCGATGCCATGATGGGACGCGTTCTCGACGCCCTCGAAGCCAGCCCCTACGCCGACAACACCATTGTCGTGCTCTGGAGTGACCACGGTTACCACCTCGGGGAAAAAGGAGACTGGGGAAAACACACTCTCTGGGAACGCACCTCCAATGTTCCCTTCATCTGGGCAGGTCCCGGAGTTGCCAAAGGTGAGAAAACCGACACCACCGTCAGCCTCATCGACATGTACCCCACCTTCGTCGAAATGTGCGACCTTCCCAAACCCCACCAAAAGCTGGAAGGCCAATCCATCACCGCCACACTCAAAGCCCCCAACTCCGCCAAAGACCGGAGCATCTTCCTCCCCCACATGAATCCGGAAGAATACGCGATTATCAACAAGGATTATCGGTACATCCGATACAAAGATGGCGAGGAACTCTATGATCTTCAATCCGACCCCAATGAGTGGCACAACCTGGCCAACAACCCCAAATACTCTAACATCAAAACAACCTTGCAGTCCGCAGCTCCCAAGACCTTCGCCAAACCTGCACCCAAGTTGAATGCCCGAAAAGACCTTCTCATTGAAGGCGAAACCTGGAGATGGGACAAAGGCAAAGGCAACTACGTTCCGCCTCCCAAATACCTTCCCTACACCACAAGTCAGACCGATCCTAAACCAACACCTACACCAACACCTCCACAAAACAAGAATCGCAAGAACGTACTACTCATAGTTTGTGATGATCTCAACACCCACGTTTCCCCCTCTGGCTACAATCCGATTCATACCCCCACACTGGCCAAGTTTGCCTCCGAATCCCAAACCTTCCAACGAGCCTTCTGCCAATACCCTGTCTGCGGCCCCTCCCGAGCCTCTTTTCTTCACGGACTCTACCCCCAATCTACTGGAGTTCTGAACAACACCGCCGACATTCGAACGACACGCCCCAACACTGTGTCAATACCGCAATTCTTCAAGCAAAACGGCTACTGGACCGCCAGTGTTGGCAAGGTCTTTCATTCTCCACGGCACGAACATGGCGAAGTCGCCTGGAATCAGTTTCTTCGATTTAACAACGATGAACTCCCCGTTGTCCGGAAAGCCCGTCTCAAATTTGAAGCCGAACATGGCTCCATTGAGAAAGGTCCCAATCGCAAGAAGTGGAAAGCATTGAAGAAAGAGGCATCCGCAAAACTCGATGCCCAAACACCTCCAGGCTACGGAAGAAGCAGCCTCACCGACGCACAACACAAAGATGGAAAGAACGCCCGCCAGGTTGCCAAATGGTTAAACGAAAGCACTCATGGAGAGAAACCCTTCTTCATCGCCTGCGGAATCCAGAAACCCCACGTTCCCTTTCTCGCTCCGGACAAATACTTCGACCTCTATCCACTCGACAAGATCCAATACAAAGCAGACCGCAAAAACCTCTGGGACACTCTCCCCAAGACCGCCATCTCCAAACGCTACGAAGCCTTCGGTTTTGAATTGGGAAAAGAAAACGATGCCCTGCGTCGACAATACATGCAGGCCTACCACGCCTGCGTTTCCTTCATCGATGCTCAGCTCAAGATCGTTCTCGATGCCCTTGAGAAAAGTGGTCAGGCCGACAACACCATAGTCCTCTTCACCTCCGACCACGGCTATCACCTCGGAGACCACTTCCTCTGGGGCAAAGTCACCCTCTTCGATATCGGAGCCAAAGTCCCCTTTATCCTCAAAGTCCCTGGCCTCACCAAACCCGGCACCACCTCCGAAGCCATGGTCGAACTCGTCGACATCTACCCCACCCTCGCCCACCTCACCGGACTCCAACCTCCCGCACACCTCCAAGGTGTCTCCCTACGCCCACTCCTCGGCCACCCCGAACGTCTCGGCAAAAAGAAATACGCCTACTCTGTAGTCTCCCGCGGCCCCAAACTCGGCTACGCCCTCCGCAACCAACGCTGGCGATACGCCCAATGGCCCGACGGCGAAGAACTCTACAACCTCACACGAGACCCTGAAGAGAAGTATAACTTAGCCAACAAAACTCATATCCAGGACCGTTTGACAGAGTTCCGCAAAGTACTTGCTGAAAAACAAAAAATTGTTGCTGCAAAGAAATGAGACATTGATCTCCAACCAAAGAGAGATCACAAATACATTCATTTTTATTCTAAATATGAAACTAGAGACAAAATGCCTTCACAGCGGGTATAGCCCCGATCCAACCACTAACTCCAGAGCGGTCCCTGTATACAAGACCAGCTCCTATGTGTTCAACAATACGGAACACGCAGCCAATCTTTTCGGATTGAGAGAGTTGGGGAATATTTACACCCGCTTGATGAACCCGACCACGGATGTGCTGGAACAACGTGTGGCAGCCCTCGAAGGCGGTGCAGCTGGACTTGGGATTGCGTCAGGCACCAGTGCCATCTTCTACTCCATTATCAATCTGGCCCAAGCTGGAGATGAAATCGTTTCGGCCAATAATCTCTACGGCGGCACCTACACCCAATTTAATGACATCCTGCCCAAGCTCGGAATTACGGTAAAGTTTGTAGATCCCAATGATCCGGAGAACTTCGCCAAGGCAATCACCGACAAAACCAAAGCCCTTTTCTGTGAAACCGTAAGCAATCCCGGCCTGGATGTAGCGGATCTCGAAACCATTGCAAAGATTGGAGCCGATAATGGAATTCCACTCATTGTGGACAGCACCTTCTCCACCCCCTACCTGACTCGTCCCATCGAACACGGTGCAGCCATTGTCGTACACTCTCTCACCAAATGGCTTGGCGGTCACGGCACTGGCATTGGAGGAGTTGTCGTGGATTCCGGCACCTTCAACTGGAGCAACGGCAAGTTCCCTCTCTTTGACGAGCCGGACTCCAGCTACCACGGTCTTCGCTGGGGCCATGACCTGCCGGAACCTCTGGCTCCACTCGCCTACATTCTCCGCATGCGGACCGTTCCTCTCCGAAACCTCGGAGCCTGCATTGCACCGGACAATTCCTGGCAATTCCTCCAAGGCATTGAGACTTTGCCGTTGAGAATGGATCGTCACTGCGAGAACGCACTGGCCGTCGCCAAATTCCTCAAGGCCAGCTCCAATGTCGAGTGGGTTCGTTTCCCAGGACTGGAAGATGACCCTAATTACGGACTCAACATGAAGTACCTGGACGGCAAAGGCGGTTCCATGGTCGTCTTTGGCATCAATGGCGGAGCCGAAGCCGGTTCAGCTTTCATCGATAACCTTCAACTCTTCTCCCACCTCGCCAATGTCGGTGACGCCAAAAGCCTGGCCATCCACCCAGCTACCACGACCCACTCTCAACTGACACCGGAACAACAAGCAGCAGGCGGTATCACTCCTGGCTTGGTTCGTCTCTCAGTAGGCATTGAGCACATCGACGATATCCTGGCCGACATCCAGCAAGCGTTGGAGAAAGCTGCAAAGTAAGAAAATTTATACACAGGAGAGGCTGTCGACTCAGCCTCTCCATTTTATCCAATGAACCACAGAGCCCTACTCACCATATTATCGCTGATTTCTACGATTCAGGTAGTCATCCAGCCAAGCCACGCTCAGGAAACAGAAATAGAATTTAAGTTCAGTGCGAAATCCTACTTCACCCTCTATGCCCCAGATCGAATCAATCAGTCATCACCTACCAGCCTGGAGTTCAAAGCAAAGAGACTCAATGATATGCTGAATGGAATTGAGTTTCGCCAGCACCTGCTCTCCACGATCACTGAGGCTGAAAAGGAAATTCTCATAAAAGAAACAAAACCACACACAACTCCCATTATACCCAAATTGGATAATCTGGTTACCTACAAATCTTATGTAGAACAAGAAGAGAACAGAAGACCGATCATACAGTTTATCGCTTACTCCAATTTCGGCAATAAATCCTGCCGTATTGTAGTCAATAAGATCTTATCCAAATTCCCTGCCTATATTGAAGTATCCCGCAAACAATCACCGAATAAGGTCCTATCGGCACTCAACGAAAAACTTAATGACCATCTGAAAGAGGAAAAACTATTCACTGAAGAATTAGAGGTTTTCAGAAGAAAGCACAATATCGTATCATTTGAAGTAGAAC
>CAYSOI010000142.1:0-9273 GCA_964432425.1 uncultured Opitutales bacterium
TGGCCTCGCTTTCGTATTTCTTAAAGTTTTCCACATACATGTGGCGAGTTTCAGGGCCTGTTCTTGGTAGGCTTCCCGGTCTTCCCAGCAGTGTGATGGAGTCAGGATTTCCACAGGGACATCTTTGACGCGGCTTGGGATTTCGATGCCAAAGGTTCGGTCCGTGATGTAGGAAGTCTTTTCAAGCAGACCTTCCATAATGGCGTCAATGATGGTCCGGGTGAATTTCAGAGGGATACGGCGTCCAACACCATAAGGTCCTCCGATCCAACCTGTGTTTACCAGCCAGACATGAGCCTCATGTTTCTTGATTTTCTCAGCCAGAAGATCTGCATAAACCGTGGGGTGCCAGACCATGAATGCCGCTCCAAAACACGCGGAGAAGGTGGCTTTGGGTTCGGTTACTCCTTGTTCCGTTCCTGCCACTTTGGCCGTGTAGCCACTGATGAAGTGGTACATGGCTTGTTCAGTCGTCAGTTTTGCCACAGGCGGCAAGACTCCGAAGGCGTCGCAGGTCAGGAAAATCACGTGTCTGGGATGTCCTCCGATGCAGGGCTTTTTACAATGAGCCATGAAGTCAATCGGGTAACTGCAACGGGTATTTTCCGTGATGGAAGAATCCGAGTAATCCACTTTTCCGGTATCGGGCTCCATTACCACATTTTCAAGTAGACTTCCGAAGTGGATGGCATGATAGATCTCCGGCTCTGTGTCTTCTGATATATCAATGGTCTTGGCGTAGCAGCCTCCTTCAAAATTGAAGATGCCTTCGTCGGACCACCCGTGTTCGTCGTCCCCAATCAGATTGCGGTTGGGATCTGCGGAGAGGGTCGTTTTTCCTGTGCCAGACAGGCCAAAGAAGAGTGCGGTATCCCCCAGCATGCCTTCATTGGCACTACAATGCATGGCCAGGACGCCTTGTTTGGGCAGGAGATAATTCAGAACCGTAAAGATGCCCTTCTTCATTTCACCTGCATATTCTGTGCCGAGAATGACGACTTCCCTGGTCTCAAAATTGATGGCTACCGATGTTTCGGTTTCCACGCCTTCCACTGAAGGATCGGCTTTGGTCACTCCGGCATTGTAAACCGTCCAATCCGGTTCACCAAAATGCTCCAGTTGAGCCATTGTCGGGCGGATCAGCATGTTCCACATGAACAGAGCGTGATAAGCCCGAGTGCAAATAATACGGGCTTTTATCTGGTAATTGGTGTCCCAACCTGCAAAGCCATCGATCGCTATCAGTTGATCGCAGTTTTCGAGGTAATCGACAGCAATCTTCTTGTTTTTCTGAAAGGATTCCTTGCTTAGTTTTATATTGATATCCCCCCACCAGATGTCGTTCTCCGAATCTGGAGTGACAACGATGCGTTTATCTTTGGGAGATCGACCAGTTTTCTCTCCAGAATAGGCAATCAATGCACCATCTCTGGTAATTGCATTGCCTTCTTCGTGCATGGCCAGTCGGTACAATTCACCGACGGCCGGGTTATGATATTCAATCGTGCGTCCGTGCCAGTTGATAGTTGGTTTCATATATTTTTTACCCGAATCAAAAACAACCTACGGTTGCCTTATCCAACTGTCGCACGAAAATAGAAGAATCCTGGAGTAATTAATCTATTTTAAAATAAGCATTAAAATTGCTTATTTTGTTATTAAAGTTAAGCTTAGAAGAAACGGATGGTCTGGGACTGTGCGGCAGCCCGCATGGCTTCATGTTGCTCATCAGAGCAGGGGCTGTTGGTAGGAGCACTGGCTTCCTTTTCCACAGAACCGACCAAATCGTTTTTCAACAGATAGTCTTCAACTTCTTCTCCGCTCACATCCGCCAGCATGACGCCATCGACTTCCACACAAGGGGAGAGTGGTTGACCGGATTTCTGCACCATCTCTTCGTAGAGTCCACGATCATTAATTATGTCGAGGTCGGTGTATTCAAGGTCGTATTTGTCCATGATGGCACGTACGCCCATGCTCCATCCGCATGTGGGTTTCAGGTAGGCTTTGATCTGCAGTTGCTGGCTCATTGTTCAATTATTCGAATAAGTTGTTGTGTAAGGAGAGGTTCGGTAAAAAAGCTTTGTGAACTAGGTTGTAAAGAAATTATACCACGGAAAGTGTTGCGTCAATCTCTACAAACAAGGAACGCAGGGTTTCGGGAATTTCAAGCTTTCGGCACAGATTTTTCTTTTTTGTTTTGCCAATCGGGGAGTTGGGGAATTGGACAAGGGTTGTATGGAAATGATTTGTTTAGACCTGGAAGGAGTTTTGCTTCCCGAGATTTGGATCGCTTTTGCGGAGAAAACCGGGATTGATGAGCTGAAACGGACGACTCGGGATGAGCCCGATTATGATGTGTTGATGCGGTATCGGCTCGATATTCTTGATCGTGAAGGCTTCCGGCTGGGGCAGATTGAGGAGGTCATTGATACCTTGGAACCACTTCCTGGTGCTGTGGAGTTTCTGAAAGAGATTCAGTCACGGTCCCGGGTGGTGATCTTGTCCGATACCTTTGAGGAGTTTGTAGGGCCGCTGATGGGGAAACTCGGGCACCCCACTTTGTTTTGCCATAATTTGCAGGTGGAGCCCAATGGCAGGATATCCGACTACAAACTGCGGTTGCCGAACCACAAACAGAAAGCCGTGGAAGCATTCCGGGATTTGAATTTTCATATCATTTCCGCCGGAGATTCGTACAATGATTTGACCATGCTCCGGGCCTCCAATGCAGGCATCCTCTTCCGGGCTCCGGACAATGTGATTGAAGAAAACCCGGATTTACCAACCGCATTCAATTTTGATGCTTTGATCACCGAAATCGAGAAAGCCAAAGAATGAGCACCGAACGTTACCAGGCCAGGGGAGTGTCGGCGGACAAGCAGGAAGTGCATGCCGTTGTCGACAAAATGGATGGCGGGCTGTTTCCAGGAGCTTTCTGTAAAATTACGGAAGATTTTCTCACAGGAGATCCGACAAAGTGTAATCTGATTCATGCAGATGGCTCCGGCACCAAGTCGATTCTAGCCTACTTGCATTATCGAGAGACTGGAGATCCCTCCGCATTTCGCGGGATTGCCCAGGACAGCATTGTCATGAATGTCGACGATCTGTTGTGTGCAGGCGTAACCGAGCGAATCCTGCTTTCCAGTACGGTCAACCGGAATGCCCGGAACTTTACCGGGGAAGCCCTTGCCGAACTCATTCAAGGCACAGAAGACTTCCTTGCCACCTTACGGGAGTACGGAGTGAACATTGTCAGTGGTGGTGGGGAGACTGCGGATGTTGGAGACCTGACGGGCACTGTCACGGTCGACTCCTGTGCTGTCGCCGTCATGGACCGTGAGCAAGTGGTGGATAACGCTAAGATTGGCCCAGGGCTTTCGATCATTGGGTTGGCATCATACGGAAAGGCAAAATACGAGAATGCCTACAACAGTGGGATTGGCAGCAATGGCTTAACCAGTGCCCGCCATGATATGCTTTCGCCTCATTACCGGGAAAACTATCCTGAAACTTTTGATTCCAATACGGATACAGAGTATGTCTACTGCGGACCTCACCGCATGCAGGATGCCTTGCCGGAATCCGAGCAGACTGTCGGGGAAGCTTTGCTTAGCCCCACACGAACCTACGCTCCGGTCATTCATCAACTTCTTACTCAACACCGTGATCAAGTCGTGGGCCTTGTCCATTGTTCCGGAGGTGGCCAAATCAAATGCATCCGCTTCGGACGGAACGTCCATTTCATCAAGGACAACTTCCTCCCCGTCCCCCCCATTTTTCGGGAAATTCAAAAGGTCAGCGGCACAACCACCAAGGAGATGTTCCAGGTCTACAACATGGGGCATCGCATGGAGATTTACTGCCGTCCTGAGGATGCGGAGGAGTTGCTTGCCATGATTGAACCCTTCGGAATGGATGCTCAAATCATTGGCCGCACTGAAGCTTCTGAGCAACCTGATGGACGCAATCACGTCACCGTAAAATACAACGGTGACGTGTTGGAGTACGGAGTTTAACGCACTCAAAAAAAGAGGGCAACTACCTAGCGTTGCCCTCCTTGAGAAAGTCGAAAATTACTTTCGGTTTACTGGATCTCCAGCAATTCGCATTCGAAGACCAGGGTGTCGCCTGGCTTGATTTTGCCGCCTGGGCGAGGGTTGTCGCCGTAGCCCAGGTCACTGGGAATGTGGATGCGGATTTTGCCACCTACTTTAACGTGGGTGAGGCCACCTGAGAATCCTTTGATGACTCCGCCCATTGGGAAGGTTGCGGGTTGTCCACGATCTACGGAGCTGTCGAATACGGTGCCGTCAATCAATGTGCCGTGGTAATGCAGCTTTACAGTATTCTGCATGGTGGGAGACTTGCCTTTGCCTTCCTTGAGGATTTCGTAATAAAACCCGGAAGGATCTTTCTTGATCCCAGGTTTCTTGGCCAGTTCGACAAAGTACTTTTGGGCAGCCAATTTGCTGGTCGCAGCCGCAGCGGCCTGTTCTTTCTGCATGGCTGCTCTGGCGGCCTCCATTTTGGCTTGCATGATGGATTGAATCTTGGGCTGCAGAGCTTCCACTTCGGCTGGAATCTCTTTGGTGCCGAGACCTTTGCGAAGACCTTTGAGAATGCTGTCGATTTCTGTAGCGGAAAATTCCATCCGAGCCAATCCGGAACCATGGGCAAACATGACACCGATGGCTTCAAAGACTTCTGCATCACTCTTGGTTTCTCCTTTCTGGCCATAGGTCATGCTGGCGGTAAGTGCCAGCACGAGAGTTGCAACGACGGGGCGAAGGCGTTTAGAGGGTGAAAACATGAGGGGAAGTTTCGCAGATTCGATCTGAGGTCAACCTTCAATTCCTGAAATCCGTGAATTAATCAAAGAGTTGCTGGAGTCGATCTGAGACTCCAATGGAACGATGATCTGTGGCGACTTGATGCGATCCATCCTTCCATAGCCCTTGCTTAAATAGAGTGGCATAGGTAAAATCCGGGGCATCGCCGCCTTGACCACCTACCAGCTCTGCTCCTCGCCGAACGTTGTCCATCATCCAGGCTGGTGCCAGAAGGTGGTAGGGATTCCTTTGCACTTCACCGACATGAAACGACAGTGCCGTGAGCAAGTCGCCCAGATCTTTACTGGAACTTTCGATCATACGGTTCGGGGCGTCCATGGCTCCCCAGAATTCGGTTTCAAAGGTGTGGCATGCAAAGTCATTGGGCAGGGTGGCAAGGGCGTCCATTACCAGATGGTAGGTGCCGATATGGGTCGAATTCCAGTCTTCCACATGGGGGAAGAAGATGGTGTGAGGCTTTTGTTCGATTAAGATTTGTGCAATGGTCTCGACGCATTCTTGCCAATGCTCTGGATCATTGGCCCGGGTGGCAGCATTGATCTTTTCCAAGCCGGTTCCGGGCTTGGTGGTGAGCAGATCAAAGCCGATATGATCACAACAGTTTTGCAGTTCTTCCAACCGTGCAGCTTGCCGGTCTCGATTGCTGCCTTGAGTGACGGCTACGTTGATGACCCGAACTCCCATTTCCCTACACATACGCAGAGCCAGTCCCCCAATCAGGACTTCATCATCCGGGTGGGGGGAGAAGATCAATGCCTTGGGAGCGTTCTCGGCTAGTTCCGGTGTGGGGAGTTTTTCAAATTCTCCGAGAGGGATTTGATTCCCCTGGCGGAGCGTATTGGCAAGGGTGCCTACAAAATCGTGATAGTTGTTCATAATAAAAAAAGATCCGACCAGTCAGTCAGATAAGACAGATCGGTCGGATCAAAAGAAAAAAATAGAAAAACTCTTACCCGAAAAGGTGGGTCAGGGGCTCACCTTTGTCGGCAATCGTGAAGGGGCGACGGGAAGGGGAGTAAACCACCTCTCCTAGAGGAAGTCCCAGTGCGTAGGCGATGGTGGCATTGTAGTCAGGGATGGCGACTTTGTTCTCGATGACGTTTTCGCCTCCTTCATCAGTCTTGCCCCAGACTTGTCCTCCTTTGATGCCACCTCCGGCCATGAAGCCGCTGAAGGCTTTCGGGTAGTGGTCACGACCTGCATTCTGGTTGATGCGGGGGGTACGCCCGAATTCCGTCGCCAGGACAATGAGTGTCTCGTCGAGAAGTCCGCGGCTTTCGAGGTCAGTAATCAGGGCGGTCAAACCTTGGTCGAGGACGGCCGCTTTTTCAGGAACCGAGACAAAGTTGTTCTGGTGGGTGTCCCATCCGCCGTAGTTGACTTCCACATAGCGGACGTTGTTTTCCACCAGACGACGAGCCAGGAGACATCCTTGGCCAAAGGCTTCTTTGCCGTAAAGATCCTTCATGCTCTCGGACTCTTTGCTGATGTCGAAAGCTTCCAGATCTTTGGAGCTCATCAGCTTGATGGCATCGTCGTACATATCCGAATACGCTTTATTGGCATTAAGATTATATTTGTTGCGGAACTTATTGCCCAGTTTGCCTGCCAGAGCCATACGGGAATCAAACTGTTCTTCGGTAACTCCCCGCATGATCTTGCTGTTCTGGAGGCCAGCAGTTGGGCTTCCGATTCCTAGTGGGGAGTGCTTGGAACCAAGGAAGCCGCTTCCTGCGAATCGGCTTCCACCACCAATGATGACACTGCCGGGAAGGGTCGTGTTGGAGCGATTTTGGAACTTTGTTGCCCATGATCCCATGCAGGGGTGAACAATGGTTGCACGTTTGGCATAGCTGGTATGCATGAAATAGTTGCCTTGGTCATGTGCACCTTTGGTTGAGGAGAGGCCACGAATGATGCAGCCTTTGTCCATTTGAGTGGAGAGTAGTGGTAAATATTCCGAAATCTGAACACCGTCAGCCTTGGTCTTAATGGCTTTTACAGGTCCACCATTCTCATGGCCTGGTTTCGGGTCAAAGGTGTCCATGTGGGTCATGCCACCACTCATGTAAAGATAGATAATATTACGAGCAATTGGGCGGTTGACGGGTACAGTGTCGCTGCCAAGACGACCGGCTGCATGGGCATGGTTGTTAATCAACGGCAAAGTACTGACGCCTAAAAAGGTCTTGGCTGCTTGATTGATAAACTGGCGGCGGGAAAAATCGTCGGCTTTAAGAAGTGTTTGTTTCATGGCTGGTTTGCTTTGGTTTTTTGTTGTTAAATTTTTACGAAATTACAGACGGAAGAGGAACTCCTGGGTGTTGAGGACCGCCCAGACAATGTCCGACCATGGGGCTCCAACGTTACCATTTTTGTTGGCTTTCATTTTCTTCCTTTGAGCAGGTGTGTATTTCACCTTGCTCAATACATTTGGGTGAATATCGGCAAGGGAAAGACAGGCTTCCAGTTCTTCGGCATCTGGTTGGCGATTCAGGATAGAAAGATATATGGCACGAACTTTCCCTTCATTGGTTTCCTCGGAGTTGATGGCTTCAACAAGAGGGGACCGTTTGCTCATCAATGCATAGAACTGCTGACCATTGAGCAGGGTCAAAACTTGTGGGATTGTGGCCTCAGTGGAGGCATTCTCAATGAGTTGGCGGTCGGACTGACCAAATTGACGGAGGAAGTGCCCATTGGGAGCAGGGTTTGGAAGTTCCGAAGCACGAATGATATTTTTGGAGAACCCTTTGTATTTCTCCGAGTTCATATCGGGCTCCATGCGATTGTAGTAGCTCATCCCCATCATTTTGTTGTCTTCACCCATTACATTGACTCCGCCGGTGGCCAACAGCATGTACTGGGTTTCTAAGGAACGGCGTTTCTGGCCGTATTCACGGCGAAGGAGACGGATTTCATCCAGATCTTCTCTTTCCTGAGCAGCCAGGATCTTTTCCTGAAGTTTTTTCATTTCGGCAACGTGCTCCGCTTCCATTTCCGCTCCTTGCTTAATGGTTTCCACAATTTCCTTTGGCCCCTTGGAGTTCAGGATCTTCTCGTACTTTTCATACGCATCCAAGCGTTGCTGGGATTTGGAGAAACTGGCCAGGCGGTTGTCAGGATCAGGAAGAGCCAATGTTACCATGGAATCCCAGATTTGTTCCGCACTGAGTCGTTTGAGCACTGGGCCCTGGAATGGGAATTTGTCGATAACAGACAATTCGCCGGAGAAGGAATCACGCTGATAGGCATCGGTATTGTAGATGGCACGGAGGAATTGCTTCATGTCGTAGCCCATGGCCACCATTTGCTTCTCCAAGTACTCCATGAGAGCTGAGTTGGCAGGAATCGTGTCGTCACGAATGTCATCCACTGGCTCAATCAATCCCCTGCCCATGGCACGTTTCCAGAGGCGGTTGGCGATGACTTTGGTGAAACGTGGGTTTTCCTTGGAAGTCATCCAGTCTGCATATCCATCGCGGCGGTTTTCAAATTTCTTAAGATCAATGTCGTTGCCAAACAAGGTGGACGCTTCTACTCGGCTCTTCGGATCCGCATCGGTGTACTGGTAGTCGTGTGGGAGAGATAGGTGACGATTGGAGTATTCCTGAACGCCATAGGCCAGAGGTTTGAAAATTTCCTGAGTAGCTCGGCCATATTTGCGACGCATGTCATCCGCAGCTTTGCGGGCTTCCTTATCCCCAGGATTGATGCCCTTCTTGTCCATTTCCTTCATTTGCTCCGCTCTCATTGCAGTCTGAGCTTTCGAGCGAAGGGCGTTGTTGACCCTGGTGTGAGCACCATAAGTGTAGGCGGCCAACTGATAGTATTCCATCTGGGTCCACTTATCGAAAGGGTGATTGTGGCACTGAGCACATACCATTTGAGTGCCGAGGAAGACTTGAGTGGTGTTGGACATGTTGTCCAGAGGCATCCCGGAATCCCGCATGTAGTAGCCGACGGCACCATTTTGCCAGGAGTAGCCTTCCGAGGTCAGGAGTTCGTTGACGAATTGGTTGTAGGGAATGTTGGCCTTGATGGCATCTTTGACCCATTTGACGTAGGCGACCGGTGCTCCGTAATTGCCTCCGCCTCCAGGAAAACGGTCGGTCAAGCGGAGGAGATCTGCCCAGAAAATGTAGGTGTGGCTATTGTAGCCTTCAGAATCGAGCAAGGTATCAATCAACTTCTCCCGCTTATCTTTGGAGGTGTCTTTGAGAAAGGTTTTGGTTTCGTCATAGCTTGGGATACGGCCAACAACATCCAGATAAACACGGCGGACAAAGGTTTCATCATTGGCGGCTGGAAGTTGCTTTACTCCGGCTTCTTTGTATCCGGCTTTCAGCAATTGGTCGATCTTGGCACTGACTTGTTGGATGTCTTTGAGAGGAGTTTCCGTCACACTCTTGGCTGG
>CAYSOI010000143.1:0-9247 GCA_964432425.1 uncultured Opitutales bacterium
AAAGCGTTCGTAGGCGGCTTGCCAGGCGTCCGGCTCCTGGGGCTGGTAGGCTTCCACGTCCATGGACTCCCGAATAACTTGTCTGGCGGCAGCGAGGTCCTGAATGTGACCCAGGCCAATGGCTTGCACGGCGATGTTGCCGAGTGCAGTGGCTTCGGTGGGGCCAGCAATGACTTCGCGACCTGTGGCGTTGGCGGCGAGTTGGTTGAGGAGAGCGTTTTTGGAACCCCCGCCAACAATGTGAAGTTTGTCGATGGTTTTTCCAGTAAGTTGTTCAGCCTCATTGAGATGAGAGCGGTAAACCAGGGCTAAGCTTTCCAGTGCACAGCGGACAAAGGCACCAGGAGAATCAGGTACAGGTTGATTGGTCTCTTCGCAATAACCGGCAATGGTGTCGAGCATACTGTCGGGATTGAAGAATCTTTGGTCATCGGGGTTGATGAGGGAGCGGAAGGGTTCGGCTTCGGTAGCGAGCTTGGTCAAGGTGTCGTAGTCATAGGAGGTGCCTTGTTTTTCCCAATTCCTGCGGCATTCCTGTACGATCCAGAGGCCGATGATGTTGCGGAGAAGGCGGATTGTGTTTCCGTGGCCAATCTCGTGAGTGTAATTTAGCTCACGGGAGCGTTCGCTGAGGATGGGTTCTTGTAACTCAACTCCGATGAGGCTCCAGGTTCCGGAGCTGAGGTAGGCCCAGTTCTCCCCTTCTGCCGGTACTGCAGCAACGGCCGCTCCGGTGTCATGACTACAGGTGGCCACAACTTCAATTTCGCCCAAACCGGATTCTTGTGCCAGTTCGGGTTTCAGTTTTCCCAAGGGTGTACCGGATTCCACCAGTGGAGCAATTTGCTCACGGCGAATTTTGGCCGCGGCGAGGAGTTTGTCCGACCAGTCTTGTTTTTTGGGATCGTACATGGAGGATGTACTGGCCATGGAGATTTCAGATCGGGCAACTCCGCTGAGGAGGTAATTGAAGGCATCACCAAGGGGGAGGAAGGTTTTGGCTTTCTGGAGCCTTTCCGGTGTTTCGGCCCCAAGTTGGTAGACAGTGTTGAAGTTGAGGAACTGTATGCCGGTTTCTGCGTAGACGTCTTCCCAGGGCACTTGGGCAAAAATATTGTCGACGCCTCGTTGGTTTCGCTTGTCGCGATAGCAGTAGGTTGGTGTCATGATTTCCCCATTCTCATCCAGCAAAATATAGTCCACTCCCCAGCCATCTACGGAGATACTGGAGATCGGCAGGTTGCGTTGTGCCGCAATCTTGAGGGCTTTGCGAACTTCTGCCCAGAGTGCATCAATGTCCCACCTGAGGCATTCTTCGGTTTCAATGGGTATATTCGGAAAACGATGGAGCTCTTCCAGTGCGAGTTTTCCATCGTCACTGAGTGTTCCAAGCATTAGGCGGCCGCTTTCGGCTCCAAAGTCACAAGCTAGGTAATGTGTGGACATGGTGCGCTAGGTTGGCGGGAATTTTTTTTCATTCCACAAAAAAATTCACCAATTTTGCAGGAAAGGATTCAGAATTTCTGTAAGGGAATTTTCCCGTTTACCCAATTGACCCGGCTCTCTTCTTTGTGCTGGTCATCATAGTAAATCTCAGGTCCGTGTGGGATGCCCTGGGCATAGGTGTATTCTGCCTCCAGGGAACCTGTCTGCTCATTAATTGAAAAAAGTTTTCCGTGAAAAAGTTGGTTGGTAGGACGATGAAGTAAACCATTTGCAGTTTCCTCAAAGTCTTCCTCCCAAGCGATATCATTGCCAATCCATAGGCCTGGTTGATGCCATCGAAGCAGGCTTTTTCCGGAAGCACTTTCCTTCCATTGAACCGGGGTCCCTTCAAATAGTGTGATGTTGTAGGCGGGATGTGGGGGGCTTGGGGCCAAATGAATTTTCCCCGTATAGAGTTGGCCGGAACTGCTTTGTTGGAACCGGCCTTCTTCTACAACAAATGCCTGCAAAAAATCGTTTGCGGAACCTGTCCAGTCCGGTTTCTCAACTTGCGGAGCTTCCTTCGAACTTTGGCCACAGGAAGTAAGTAAGGCAATTGCCAGAAGCCCTACGCCACATAGTTGGAAAACCAAGTGGGGAAAACGACAGGTAACAAAGTTTTGAAATGGCATCATCCGAGGCGTTGATCGTGAGATTTCCCGCAAATGAGTCAACTGAGTGAAGGTGCAGACTATTGGACAAGGACTACACGGAAAAAGGCTTTTGTGGAGTCGGGATCAATGTTGACCGAAGTTGTCGTGGTATCCGATGTGGCGATGAAGCTCCCGACAACATCTGCCCATTCTGTCAGGTTGGTTGAGCTCTGAATGCTGTATTCTTTTCCCGATACACTTGTCCATGTGAGTTGAAAGGTTCCATTGCCCAAAGCCACTACTTCGTCTGCCCGAAAGGCATCTGTGCTATTGGTGGGGTTCGTTCCCAAGAGATACTCCTGTAAATTTGTGAAACTGTCTCCATCCTGATCTTCCGCTGAATCATCGACAGATATATCGAAGCCATAGATCTCTTCCCAATAATCAGGCATCAGGTCGTTATCGCTGTCGGTATAGAAGAACTCATAGGCTCCCATATCGACCGAGGCATTAAAAATTCGTGCGTTGCCCGAGAGGTCTGTCGGCAAAGCTTCATCCACATCCGAATCTCCATCTACATCCAGAGTATCCTTGGGTAGATCCGTAGCATTTCCTGCATCACGGGCCGGAGAATTCGACAAGAGGGTGTAATCCCCGGTTTCTGCATTGGTAAATTGTGGATTGGAACTAATATTTCCCGTACCAGTATAGCCTCCTTCGACCAAACTGTATTGAATTTGCAGGGTTGTGCCCTCAATGGGATTGCCTTGGGTTGTCGCCGTATTTCCAAAGAGGATGCAGTTGGTAAAAGTTTTTCCACTCACATCGTAGATGGCAGCTCCGGTAGCCGCTGTGTTGTGCGAAAATGTACAGTTGATGGCATCCTGAGGACAATAAACCGCACCGCCCGAATCCGTGGCTGTGTTTCCAGAGAAAAGACAATTGACCATTTGGCCGCCGACGGCGGAAGATTCATTCCAGATCGCTCCTCCAATCGCAGCGGTATTGCCTGTAAATTCACTAATGATCATGGTTGGCTGAGCATTCCAGTTGGCAATCGCTCCTCCTTGTCCGGAAGCCAGTGTCGCATTTCCCTCAAACTTACATTGAACCAAGTTGGGGTTCTCAGTGCCGACTGCACTGAAGTAACTGTAAATGGCCCCTCCGACTTTGGCGGAATTCCAGGAAAAATTACACCGGGTAATTGCGGGTTTTGCATCATAATTGAAGATGGCGCCGCCACCACCATCATTGGTGCTATCCAGTTGGGTATTGGTGGAAAAGATGCAGTTCTCCAGAATTGGTGACTGGCCATACATATAAATTCCGCCGCCATAATCAGCGAAGTTACCATCAAAGGTTACATTCCGGAAAGTCGGGCTGGATTCATAGCTAAAGACACCTCCACCACCGTAGGCACCATTATCCTGATTTTCCGAAAAAGTCACATTCTGAATAACCGGATTTCCCGTCCAGATCGCCATACCGCCTCCAGCATAACTGGAAGCATTGCCATTGATTGTGCAGTTGAACAGGGTTGGATTACCACTCAAAATCTCAATTCCTCCGCCCATTCCAGAGGTAACAGTATTTGAGGAAAATACAGATCCAGTAATACCAGGGGACGCTGAAGAAGTGGAAAGACCTCCTCCACCATAGACCGATTCATTGTTGGAGAAATTACAATCGGCAAGAACCAGGCTTCCTGTACCGGTAACAAACATTCCTCCACCCTGCCCATCCAGGGCATAGTTAAACGAAAACGTACAATTGGAAAAATTGGCACTTGCTCCGGATGAATAGACCGCACCTCCGTCCCAAAAGGCAGCATTACCGGAAAATGTACAGTCCGTAAAAACTGGAGAAGCGGAAGGTCCGGAAATGTAAGCTCCACCACCACTGTACGCCTGATTATCACTGAATATGACATTGGTTATGGAGGGGCTGGCATCCAAGATGTATATCCCTCCACCCTGACTATATTCATCACTACCCGTTTCGGCACTACCTCCTTCAATGGTAAACCCATCCAGAATGGCAGTGCCATCAACGCCTTCTGCAAAAACCACATGAATGGTGTCCTCACTCCCATCGGTAAGGGTGCCTATTTTTCCACTTAATTTTGAAACATTGGTATCCGGATCTCTCTGCAACCGGGAGGTTTCTGTACCTGCAAAACCACCATAGAGAGCGACATTAGCCTTTAAGGTGAAAGATTCGTAGCGATCTCCTTCAAAAACAGAGTCGCCGTAGTCCGGGTAGTACTCTCCATCAGCCACCCAGATCTCATCTCCGGATGAGCTGTAAAGCAATGCATCCTGAACGTGAGTGTAAGCCAGTGCCCAGGAACTCCCATTTCCACCATCCGAGGCGTTTGCATCCACATAAATAACGCCACCATGGACTGCTGATATCATCATGAGCATCTGACCCCATAGAAATAAAGTGCAGATGTGGCGTTTCATGATGAAGGAATGAGAAAATTGGATCGCTAAGGGTGATCTAGCCAATCCTGAATGGTTCCATAATGATAAAATTGTCCGGATTCTTCATGGTAGTAAATCCAAATTGAATCGGAATCCGAGTATAAAAATGGATAAGTTTCTGAATCTGTTCCATACCAACCGCTTTGATCTGGATGCCACATCCATAAACTGACGCTTGTCCCACTCAGAAACAACCATCCCAAACTTTCATGATACACCCAACCCGTCTCATCAAGATAGAGAATTCCCAGCCAGTCACTACTTCGCCAATTACCTCCGAGATCCGACAATGTGAGCCAGAATGGCATTGCCCAGCCAAAGGATGCCGTCACGGAAAGGTCTTCGGTAACCGTTAGAGTCAGTGGGTTCTCCGAACTGGTAAGATCACCACTCCAACCAGTGAACGCATACCCGACAGACGGCACGGCTTCCAGAGAAATCTCGGTTCCAATTTCATAATGCCCCGACCCAGTGACTGTGCCAATTCCATCAACGGCCACGCTGGCATCCACTTCATAAGTCCAAAGTGTGTATCGACCATTGGACTCCCGGTTGCCCCTCAATTTCGGCCATTCGCTTTGGGCAAGTGTATTCCCGGAACCTGTATCAAAAGCTACGATAGAGCCATCCGAAGCTCCTAAATAAAGAATTCCAGACTCATCCATGGCCAAGGAGGAATCAATGTACCCAAAAATCAATGAGTACTCCCATAAGATCTCTCCTGTCTGATCAACAGCTGTGATACCGCTGACCGGCTCGGACTCCTGCGTATCCGCATTGGTGACCGTTCCGAAAAAGGAAGGGATGTAGACAATCCCCCCAGAATCCACTACAGGAGCACTGTAAAAGACATCCCCCACGTAAATACTCCACAACTCCACACCATCGCTGTCCAAAGCAATCAGGTAGCCTTCCCTCGTTGCATAGAAGACGTTCCCGTTTGGCCCCACAACAGGAGAGCTGTCAATACTTTCGTCGTCTACACTCACGTCCAATAGACGGTGCTTCCATCGCAAACCCACTTCAGGATCAAGGGATGCAGGGTCAAACGTATCAGGGTCAATCGCATCAGGATCCAGGGAATAAAAACTCCCGCTTGCGGCCCCGAAATAAAGATTCCCTTCGTCATCAATGGCCACGGATGAAGTGATCGCCACCTCTCCGTTTCCAGCCTCTCCATTGGGCCCTTCATCCGCAACAACCTGATAATACCATCGCAAGGTACCGTCTGGATTCAAGGCATACAGCTTACCATCCTTCGCCCCAAAATAAATGTAGCCGTTCTCATCAATGGCGGAGGAGCCTTGTATCTCTGCGGTTTCCGCACCTTCCAGAAAATACTCCCATTGTAAGGTGCCATCTGGGTTCAAGGCATAGAAGAAATTATCATTGGAGCCGAAATAAATGGTGCCATCACTTCCGATGGAAGGAGAAGACACGATAAAATTTCCGGTTTCATAAGACCAGTTTAAAGCTCCCGTCTCCGCATCCAGTGCATATAAATGATTATCCCAGGAGGCCGCATACACCACAGACTCATCTTCACTCAGGGCAGGCACGGCATCCACCCAGTCACCCGTTTCATAAGACCACTTCAGCGTCCCATCTGGATTGAGTGCGTAAACCTTGTTATCTCCGGAACCGACATACACGGTGCCATCACTGCTTAAAGTAGGGCTGGAGTAAATCGAAGCTCCAGTCAGGTACTCCCAGTTCAAGGGTTCAGCAGGAAGATCTGCTTGGGCAATGGTGAGCAAGCTGCAGGAAATCCATGCAATAAATAAATTGATACGGGTTGACATCAAAACCGTGTGGACAGGGATAAATGACTTGGGAATTAGAACGAGGAAATACAAACGTGAATTTGTATAAATATAAGTTACGAAGCTACAGCTACGTTCGTCAAGCCACTCTAAGTGAAAATTTGAAAACCGTACCTGCAGTGGTCGACTCCTCCAACTCCACTTCCGCCTCAATTTGTCGAGACAATTGCTGGCTCAATGCCAAACCAATGCCACTACCTCCTTGCTTTGTAGAACGTACGGCCTGAAACGGATCGCTCTTCATCCACTCTGGCAATCCCTGACCTTCGTCTCGGACAAAGCAATGCAAATGGGGAGTCTCCAAAGTGAATTCAATCCGGACCACCCTTCCCTGGGGACTGGCTTCCAAAGCATTCTGGCCCAGATTACACAAAATCAATACCAGCAAATTTCCCCGTACACTATCTACTTCCAGCTCTAAATCCTCACCAGTTATGAGAAGCTCCACGTCCTTGCTCTTCGCGATGGGAGCTAACTTTTTCCGAATCTCCCCCTGTAACTCCTGTAGGGTGAATGAGAACATCGCCTCCCCATCAGTACTCTCAATCACTGACAATGTGTCCTGAATCAAATCCTGCATCCGCCGGACCGACTCCCGGGCAAGCTCCACATCCTCCTTGTCACTGATTCCACCAGTTTCCCGAAGCAGATTCACGTATTCCCGCAAACTACCCAGCGGGTTTTTCAACCCGTGAATCAAATTGGCGGTCAAAGAACCGACGGCAGAAGTCTTGGTAGCCAACAAGAGCTTTTCATTGGTTGCCGCTAATCTTTGGCCCCGCTCTTCAAGTAATTCATTTGCCGACTCCATTCTGTGAAACGTAACACTGAGCACCCAGGCAATCACTCCCCCACCGGCTACCAGAAGCAAAAGGCAAAGTTGCACAAGCTGCTCATCCAAACCCTCGTATTCAGCAAGCAATTCACTCTCATCAATATAAAAAGTCACCACTCCCAAAAAATCTGACTCTTTACTACCATCACGAAATAACGGAATCATCAGCTCCAACCCCTCATCAATGAGCTGCCCCCTGGAAAACCCTTCCTTCAACCCGGAAAAGAAATGATCCGGCAATACATTCATTCCTTCCATTGCAGACAACGCTTCCTGCGAAAAACCTTCTTTATCAAAAACCTGCAACCCCTCCACACGATCTACATTCAGCATTCCCAGTAATGCCTCCACCAAATACTCTGGCACATCCGCAAGATTACCCAGCAATGCCAACTCATCTTCCGGTAAAAACTCACCACTAAGCAAGTATGCCTCCTCTGCTTGCCGGAGCACCGCATTTACCTGCTTTTCCATTACCGCAACTTCACGGATGATCATCCTTTTCCTCAACTCTCCCCGAAACCAGATCAGGACTCCAATCACCAATACCCCCAAGACCAGAAGAACTCCACTGATCGCCAAATACCGACCCAAACGACCTTCACCTGCTGATAAATTGATCATACCCAGCCTGCCTCCACTGCTATAGTGACCACTCCACTCCCATCATCACACGACCAGCAGAGAATTGGTTATCCAAACTGTTCGAACGATTACGCTCAACCTGCGACTCCAGAAACAGAGCCAGATCTTCATTCAAAGTCCGACTCAAGTTGACTGAACCCTCCACAACCCTTCTGTATAGTAATGCATCGCCACCAAACTCCGCAGGCCTCACCAGATAATCATACCAGGAGTACCGACCGGATAACTTCAAATCCCACTGCCCCCATGCTCGGGATACCGTGTGTTTGAAACGAATCCGGTCATAATCGGAATAACCCGCCTCCTCATCTCTCTGAGTATAGTGATTCAACTTGGTATCAAATCGCCAACCGTTCTCAGCATTTACTCTTAAGCTAATCGTGCCCATCCCCACTTTTAAACGAGTGACTCCCTCCGCTGCATAACCTTCCGCATCACGAGCGTCCTTTTCCAGGTATTGACGATCTTCAAACAAATACTCCAGGCTCAGGATTGAACGTTCCCCAATCGGCCTCTGATACCTGACCAATCCTCCAAGGCTATCAGAATCATCATAGGAATCTTCATAACGGGAACCACCCCACAAGGACTCCACTCGTAACTGATCTCCATCCTCGAAATAAAATTCTACAAAGGGCTCGATCTCCACCTGATGGGCACTCACCCCAAAAGTGTCAAAATTCACCTGATCCAAAGAAGCATCGAAGACCTGGTCATAAAACAGATGAGTGGCCGACAAGCCGTAATTCCTCTCCTGGCTTTCCGACAGCCGACTTACCTGCCCTTGGGTTACATACAACTTTCCGGAGTCTACATTTTCAAAATATTCCATGTGCTCTCCGAAAAAATAGACATAAGCACTCCACAAATCATCCACTGTTCGATAATACAACCCATCGAATGCTCCGAGCAAATATCCAGAGTCCACCTCCTCAAAAGCCCCAAACAACACATTGTCCCCATATCCCAACCCAGCCCTCAATTTCAAGTCCAGCTCCCATTCCGACTCTTCAAATAACTCATCCAGCAATTCCTTGCCCAGCAACTCCTCCAAATCTCCTTCAGTGAGTAAATCCCCATCCAGGTCCAGGTCAAAACCCTCCTCTTTTAAGAGAGCTTCCAATTCCGGGTCGACTGCCTGTCCATAGAGAATGGAGCCAACCAAGCAGCAAAAGGAAAGAGAGAATAGAATGATAGAGAATAATGACCGTCGCATCATGAACGGAAGGCTACAGTGCCCCTCGATTCATGAACGTAAATCAAAAACCGAGTCTTGCCTGGCATTAAATAGCCCCTTTGGCTGCTTGATGAGTAAAGCACTTCTCTAAAATAGAAAAAGCGGGCATGGAATACTTACCCGCTTTTCAAAAAAAGTTGTAA
>CAYSOI010000144.1:0-9234 GCA_964432425.1 uncultured Opitutales bacterium
GACTTCCCGCCTGACATCTTCCCTTGTTTGCAGTCGGCCACTCTTGGCAGCTTCCAGCAACTTTTCATCCGGCTTGTTGTCTGTCAGGGCGTAGGAGATCGCATAGGCCAACTCCGCTGGGGCAAGCATAGTGCGGCCGTCTTCGAGAGGTTTACCGAGGCCCAACTCTGAGCGGTAGATGTATTCCGGGCTGACCAATATGGCGATGAGGGCATTGCGGAGTCCGAAGTATGGCCCGGATTTTGCAATCCCGTCCTTCAAGAAATTGGTGTATTTGACGAGATCCTCAGGGGTAGGTTCGTCTTGCCCAGTGCGGTGGTAGTGGTACTGTATCGCCGCTTGCATCTGGTCCGGATTGGGCTTCCCGTCTCCGAGGATGATGTCTCTGTAAACCTGGGGCGTTTCCAGGCTGTACTTGGCATTGAGTGCCCGGTGTGCTCCGCTGATGTAGCGGGTATTTTTCCCTTCTTTTTTGTATCGGTCCTTTTCGTCTTGCTGAGCCTGCAACACCTTGGCCCGATCTGCCTTCCAATCGTCGAGGGTCAACCCACGGGATTTGTAGTCATATTCAATGAATGCCAGAAGAAGCGTACGGTCCACGACGAAGGCTGCATTTCGGTACAATGTGTCGAAGGTTGCCGAGTCTGCGTAGAAGAGAGCGGCGTAGTCGTTGATCCCTTCGGAGCCTCCTTTGTTGAATGGTTGCTTCAGTTTGTCCACTTCGCCGATGACTCTACTTGGGTTGGAATGAGTCCCAAAATAAGTCTTTTTGGCTTCATCGAAATGGTTCGGGTTCCTACGCCACAGACGGGCGGGGGAGAAGGGAGCCTCTTTGATTTCTCCGGAAAACAACTTCTCGTGATCGACATAGTTTCCGTAGTGTGGATCGAGAAGTTTGTGCTTCAGAGCCGCTGCGTCATGTTGATCCAATACTTTGGATACCCAGTCGAAAAGGATCACCCGTTCTTCATCAGAAGGTTGTTTCTTTTTCTTTGGCGGCATGTGCTGGAAATACAATTGTTCCTGCACTCGATTGAGAAGGTTCAACCGGTCGGACAAGCCCAGTTCATTGAGGTTATCGAGCCGGACATCTCCCTTGCTCACATCCCCATCATGACAGTCGTAGCAGTAAGAGCCGAAAACCTCATCAGTGGCTTGGGGGATCTGAAAGCCTGCACCGTTTACAGCTACGGCCAGTATGCTGGATATTAGAAAATGGATGTGAAGTCGCATGCGTCTTTCGATTATGATCTTGGTTAAATAGCGATCAACCCGAAGTTTAGGCTACTGGACCTCAAGTGACCCTATTTCTGACTGAATCTTTCGCATCTTATGAAAATCGAAGGCATTCATAGGAATTGAAAAAAGAATTGAGCATTCGCGGTGGTTCACGATTCATCGTGTGCAATTACGTGAACTCCAGGAAGATTCATTTCCTTATATTAACCCTCCTTTTTTTACTCGGCCTTTAACCAACGTGATTTGTTTTCAACATACACTCTTCTTTCCTTCATTCACTGTCTATCGGTTGGTCATAGCGGGCGTACTTTTGCTCCATGCGATCATTGCAACGGCTGGCCCTGATCAGGAATGGTTGGGGAAACGGTTTACAAGGATTTCATTTGCCAATCAGGGGCATCATTTGGATCGAAAGGATTCCGCTGAAGGGGAACTTTTAATCGAAACGACAGGTAAGGATCCCTACATTCAGACCAATCTGAAGGAGGAAGACATTGCACCGGGAATGCCTTATCGGATCGGTTTCCAGTATCAATCGATTAATGAAGCTCAGGGGCTGCAAATTCTGTACGAAACTCACAGCGGGGTGAAGGTGATTAATCGGAAGCTGCAGAAGGCAACGGAATGGACGTGGGATTTTGTGGAATTGCCAGCGGGAGGCCCTGTGGAATGGTTGCGTTTTGACTTTGGCAACCATTCAGGGCGACGCATTCATCTTCGGGATTGTCGTTTGATCAAAGCGGTTCCAAATTTTGATATTGGAGGACTGGAGCATCTTCCTTTCTCCCTTCAACCCAAAGGCAACCATGCGGAGGTGACACCTTTGACCGGAGGTGGTTGGGAGATCAACACTACGGGGCATGATCCCTATGTTGGAACCAAGGGATTTGTGGAAGCTCATGATCCAGCCACCAGTTACATCATCGCGTTTGAGTATCAGGCTCCGGAGGATTTTGGTGAGATGGTATTCTATTACCGAATGGGCGGCAAAACCCATCCTACCAAAACGGATTTGGCTCCATCCGAACAATGGGCCTGGCATTTGCATGATTTCTCCAAAGACGGCAAGGGGCTTGGGCAGAAGTTACAAAGTTTTCGAATGGATTTTGGTAGTCGGGAAGACCTGCGTTTTAAAATCCGGAACTGTCGTCTCATTCCCGCCACCCGTAAACTTCGACTCCTTGCTGCGGTCGGGGAGAAAGCTCATCAGGTGGATCAGTTTGGGATCAAGCTTGAGGGCGTGGAGTCGCAGTCGTCGTCGGTCCAGACTGTACGGTATGCCGATGAAAAGAGTTTAGCCGTGACAATGGCGGCATATCGTTTCCTGGATCTGGATGCAGAGACCAAACGTCTATCCAAAGAACCTTCCGCACAGCCTCCTGTTCCTTTGGCTCCGAGAATCGTGGCAGGGGAGGGTGCACATCCTGAGAACCATACTGTTATTCGAATTCTGTCACCCTATCAGGTTTGCGAAACCCAGTTTCTTGCCTTTCCGCCTGAGATTCTTGGCGGAGTTGGTGTGGAGGCTGGAAAAGGTCCAAAGGGAAAGACCTTCATTGCTGCCTGGCCTTTGGCATCTGAGCGAGTGCGGGAAATTCGAATCTTTAATCGGCAGGGGGGATGGACAGGAACGCTGAATGTGCCTCAAGAGATCGCTCCGCCTTTTGCGGTTGCCGTCGGGGATTTTAACTCAGGATTGGCTGGTGAGGAGATCGCAGTGACTGCTCAGTTTGCCTGTCATGTTAATCCGAAAACTTTGGTCTTCACTGCTACAGGGACAGTGGTCAAAGAAATCACCATTCCTGGCCCCAAGGGGAGCTATTCACTCCTGGCCAAGCAGGGTACACAATTGATTGCTCAGGAACTGGATGGACAGGTTGGCTACCCACTTCTTCCGCAGGGGAAGATGGTTCGGTTTGAACAGTTTTGTGATGGCTTTCAACTCTTCGATTCTGTGTTCCAGGATCGGGATTTCAATGTGGGTGGCTCTGAAGAAAGATTCTCCACTTTGTATGCATGGAATGGAGGAAAGTCTGGCCAGGTTTTGGATGTGGGAAGAATGGAGAATTTGTTTTGGTTCGACCCGCAGGAGGTACACGGCGGAGATCGTGCGACTTGGGGACCTTTCCCCGATGGAAAATACATCAGGAACAGCAAATACAATTACCTTGGCAGTGCCCAATATTGGTCACCTCTGCTGAAAACCGGTGAGATTGAAGGCCGTAGCTATGGAGATTGGGCCGACATTGATTGGAAGAAGGTCTTTCGGCCTCCACATCGTAAATCAATTAAGGAGTATGGCTCTGGAGTTCCGACGGTCTGGAGTGCCGGCTTTTCCCATCGCTGGCATATCCATTCTGTGAAGAGTCTTTCCGGGAAGTACGATCCCAAAACCTGGTTGCCTCGCTACCTCTTGCTGGATCGAAAGAATGACCGGAAAGGTGGCGGCTATTTCGGAAAAAAGTTGTTCGATTATGGTAGCCAGCATTTCGAAGACGAGGCGTTGAACAAATTGTATACCTATGCTCAGCGGGCTTTTCATCGGAAGTTGGCTCCCGTCTACAGGCAGAACCCGGAGATGACCATTGCCATTGAGCCCAATCATGAAAATGAAATCGTCTCAGGGAGCAGTTCTATCGGGGATTACAATCCGGGGAACCTGAAGGGTTTTTATCACTATCTCACCGCGGTCTACGGAAGTCTGGAGTCGATCAACCAAAGGATGGGCACTGCCTTTTCTGACCAGTTTTTTGATGCTCCCCGAAACCTCTTTCGCGGTAAATGGGATCGATATCATGTCGACAATCGGTATTTCCGGGAGTGGATCGAGTACAATCGGGTCGTGGTTTCCCGAAGAGTCGGGACGAGTTATCGCGAGGCACTTCTGGCAGGCTTTCCTCCGGAGTTGATCAAGTGCCATCAGATCCCGGGTTCCTATGTCTTTGGCTCCATTGTTGGAATCTCAGAACGAGATAAACGTATTTCCCCTATTGACTGGTTGCTAACAACTGGAGCAGGTTTCGGCTTTTCCAGATACGGCACCTACTACGATCGCAAACATAACATCGGGCAGGGGGCTCACAGTTCCGGATTTGATGGCATGTTGATCGGCGAATACGCCTCTTTGAATCCAAGCCCTGAAAAAGCCCTTCAACAATTGCTTTACCTTCGAGACCGAGGCGTCTCGTCACTCCATGTCATGTGGTGGCCCAAGTATCTGGACAAAGGTTTTAACCATGCTCAGGAAATTGCCCTCAAAGAGATGGTGGCCAAGCATGATGTTCCCAGACTCGGCTATGCTGGAGGAGTTGGACAGGTTCGGCCCTGGCATGGGAAAGGTGGTGAATTCGATATCGCCAGTCTGGGTACCGGAGCAAAGCAAACCGGCTTGATCAAGAGCTTGAAGGCAGACGGATCTTTTGAAGGCACCGTCTACACCGTTCCGTTCCATGCTCACGTGGATATCGACGTATTGGAACACAAAGAGGCCCTGCAACTCGACGCAACCCCGACCTTGCTTGCCAACATCCCCGATGTCCGTCCAGGTTGTGTGATTGAAGTCGTCTTTACCCTGCCCTCCAATACTTCCCCCGAAGATATCCAGATCGACTTCGCCTCCAACGGCATCCCTTTGGCTGACAAATCCATTAGACTCAGCAAGCTCCATTCCGGTCAGCAGGTAAGAGTGGTTTACAAGCTCCCACTTTTACTCGAAGAGGTGTCCCTCGGGATCCGTTCATCCAGTGGCCCGCTCATCCGCAATCTCTCTGTCTACAAACACCAGGACCAGACGATCAACCTGGCCAGGGAAATCATGGAAGGTCGCCGCCACCAGGGCGGAGTGACCTTTGATTGTTTGCCGGAATAGTAGGTGCTTTAAAGCCTTTCTCATAAACCTAACCCGGCATAGCCGGAACCAAAATGTTGGAGTAATGGAGTATTGGTATACTGTAGTGATGGGATTTGGGCTCTATACACTTGATTCAATACTCCAACAGATAGAATCCTTATTATTTATGACAGCATTTGGTGAATAAGGTTCTAAATACCGAAATCGAACCCGAGTTATGCCTCACCAACCCTTTAAAGTTATAGGATCGTTTGATTTCACCCCATTCACTTGATCGGTGAACCTTATCCCGAAGGGATTACAGCCATTAGCGATGGGTTGAGTGAAACGATACCCATGGAAAAATGAAAAAATAACCCGCACCCTGGAGGGGTGCCAGCAGGGTTATGATGACTGGATATATGCTGGCATCCCTCCAGGATGCATTCTGTTTGATTGGGGCATTCCGGAGGTATCTTTCGTTCCTCATTCAACCTCCGGCTAATGGCTGAGATCCCTTCGGGATATTGATTCAACTTCAGAATTTAGAAGTATGCCAATCCGACTCTTGATGAGATTGAAAAGCTCAGCAGGGCCAAGCGGAATATTTTGAAAGAAAAGCAGGTTTACTCTCAATGCTTCAACCAAGTGTCGGGCAGGGGAGTTTTACTGATGCCTGGTCCTGAGATTTGAAGGCGGGGAATGCCTTGCCAGACTTCCTTTTCCTGCCAGGGCAGCCAGTATTCGTTTTTGAAAGTCTTGTGCCTGAAATCGACAAAGATTACTTTGAAATCGTGATGTCCCTTCTTGAGTGCCACAGACCAGGTGTTCCTTGCATGAAGGCCTGGTTGGGGGAACCATTCCTTGCCGTTGACGGAAACTCGCAGGTCGTAGCCAGCATCCATCGTGACGTCGAAAAGGTGGTCAGGGGCATGGAAGACGTAGACCCCATCTTTCGGGATTTCGAGTGTGCCATAGTAGCGTAGGGCATAGGTGTTCTCTGTCTTCCGAATTTGTGAGACTTCTTCCGTTTTGAGTAAGCCTGTCGCAGGCTGCTGTTTCAGAACAGGAATGATTTCCTTGTCCCCAGCATTCATAAAAAGGTCCGGCCAATCGCTTTCCATATATTCCAATAAGAGGCCAGGTTTGAGCTTCCCGTAACTACGTGAGGGCATGTAATCCACTTTGGTAAATATGGTGGATATTGTTTTTCCTGCATCGATTCCCGGAAAGTTCCATGGGGTTTTCTTAAGACCTTTGCGGAAGGGGCGAACTTTGACCATGCACGTTTTGTTGATTCGGAAAGGTTGAGTATAAAGCTCGGATTCCAGAGTTGGGTCGCTGCCATCCAGAGTGTATCGAGTTTCGATGTCCTCCCGGCTTGCCATGGTGGGTACATCAAAGGCAATTCGCAGGTTGTCTACAAAGGTAGTTTGTTCAGGTGAAATGCGAACAGTATCGATCGGACGATGTACGGGGTGACTGGTAAACTTGTTCTTTTCGTCCAGGGAGAACTCTGCGTCCCGTGCTTTAAGTGCGTAGTCTCTTCCGGCAATTTTAACCGAATCTGCCCCAAGAACCATGCCTCTGAGGGTGCCGTCCTTCTTGATCACCATCAGTGATTCTCCGGTTGTCTGGATCGGGCCAGCTTGTAGGGCATTTTGTGTTTTTGGTCCTGCTTGAAACCAGATTTCAGTACCTTTCCGGGTAACGATGGAGCATCCTAACACTCCATCTTTTCCTCGGGTGTTTTTGTAGGTGGTTGGGCCACCCGCTAAAGGAGTCTTGATTTCATTTTCAGTCGCATCACGTGTGGCGAGAGTCATCAACAGAAGCTGAGGTCCTTCACCTTCCCAGTATAGCGACACAGGGCGTACCAGTTGGGTCAGCCATCTTTTGCCAAAGTCTTTTTCACTCATTCCCCGGCTTTCCCATTTGGATATGGCCTCATCCATCAGTTCCAGTTGTGGCTTGGTCTGAATGTGTTCACCTTTGCCGTTTAATGCATTGGCAAAGCTCAGGGAGCCACTGGCGGCAAGATGGATGGATACATTGTCCCGGCCAGGATTCGAAGTCGCCAGGAATCCTTTCTCCGCATCCTTGACCACTAAGGGATGACCTGCCTTTCGCAGAGCTTGAACCTTGTCCTTCGCCTCTTTCATTGTCTTGGCAGGTACCCAGGTAGGAAGGCCAAGGTATTGGGAGTATTCATGTGCTTCGCCACTCGTGTTCTCAATACGGGTATTGACCAGATAGATACCTTCGTCATGCAGTGCAAAGACTTGTCGAGTCGCTTGCACTCCGGTCACTGGTTCATTGTTCAGTTCCGGGATCACACTGTAGAGATTAAAAAGGTGGCTGTCTTTGCGAACTCCCTCGGGAGGGCGGTAGTAAGGGTGGCTCTGTACGGATTCAGCAAAATCGAAATGCTTGGAGCTGTGGAAGCGATTGCCCGCGATGTTTTGGCTTGGTTGTGAACAGTAGATGGTCTTTCCACCAGTCTTTGGCCAACCGTGGTAGAAGTTGCCTGGCTTGCGGTCTACTGTGAGTCCGTTTCCGACTACAAGGTTGCAGCCCTTTCGGGATAGGTCGAAACGTCCATTCGTTCGCCCAAACACTACAGATTTGTGCGAGACATAGCGTAACTCCAGGTTGGCAGAGGAGCCTTGATAGTCGCTGAGTTGGAAATAGTGGGCGTCTTTGTCCCAGCTTTCCCGTAGATAGGCCATAGCCGCATATGGTGCGATATCCGAGCGGGTGCTGGGTAGTTGAGCAGACTCCAGCAGGCCGAGGTTTTTCTGCACAGCTTTCATTCTTTGACGTACTTCAGGGTCGCGATCCCAGAGAAGTTCGCTCATGGCCGACTCTGAATCAAAAGTGGTCCATTTCGGCTCCAGCCAATCGGTTTTCGGGTGGGAATTATACGCTGGATCAAAACGGGGATGTTGTCTTGCACGGGGTGTCATCTGAACCATTACGTATCGCATGCGATCGCGGAGCAGGTCATTGAACGCCTCTCGCTCCAGAGGACCAACGAAGTCCGGCAAGGCTGCAAAAGGGATACATTCCCTTGCCCGAGGTACAGCGATTCGGCTATGTCCAGTATCTGCCGCTTCCCAGGAGGCTCCGTCCAGGGCAAAGAAGTGGGTGAAATTGATGTTCCACAGACGCCAGAGTTCGCGGCGTGCGTAGGTCATGCTCTTAAATTCCTGAAAGAGTGTGGCAAAGTGCAGGGCATTCCCAATTCCCATAATGCCCCAGTTGGCGAGTTCCGTGCGTTTGGCCCGAATCGTGTAGGGGATGAAGTCGATCAGAGAGTGCAAGGTCAAGCGGGCCAGGGTGACGGAGTTGAATTCCTGGGCAATTGATGGACGCTCATCGAGCATGACCCGAAACATTCCTGGAAAATCCCGCAATCGCTCAGACTCAAGTTCCGTAGCACTTCGAATGTCGATGGGGAAGTGATCAATGTCTCGCCGGGCATGTAAAGTCCAGTCATCCAGAATCTCGCAACTTCTGTCCAAGTGGGCTCGTGTGCCATTCAGAGTGTAGGATTGAAGTAGCCGTGTGGCCAGTGGCATGTGGTCGAGTGGGAATTTGTTCAGAGCTCGAAAAAACTCAATCTCATCACGGGTCGCCAGACCTGCATCGGTTTTCCAAAAAGGGTGATCATTTCCTGACCGGGCGTAGGTAGCTCCCTCTGGAAGTTTTAGCCCATAAGGGACCCAACTGATTTGTCCGGGTGTCCCCACAACGCCCTTCAGATCTCTGAAGGTATAGATCCCTTGCATGGCCCAATCAATGATTTGTGGATCGACCTTGTGGAGAACCCATTTCTTGCTGGCTTTCAAACGGTAGCCAGTGAGATTCTGACGGTATGCCTGATAGTCCTCAGGCTTCTTCAGCTTAGCGAAGAAAAACGCACGATAAGCATCCAGGGCATCACCAAATTTACCTGCTTTGACCAGGTCTCGAAAATGGCCGAGACCTCGGGCATCGGGTTCCAATGCTGCATGAAGTTTCAGGCACAATGCTTTGATGTTCTCAGGACTGTTTCTCTGGGCAAAATGTTTTCTACGACTCTCGGCATCCTGTGGTGGATTGACCTTAAGTTGCACCATTTTCGTCGGCATTTTCTTGGGCCACGCTGGTAAGCTATCCAAATC
>CAYSOI010000145.1:0-3104 GCA_964432425.1 uncultured Opitutales bacterium
CGAACTTAGCTGACAGGAACCTAGTTGCACGGCACTGTGACAGCGTTTGGCTTGTTTCTTCCTCAAGCAGGGTGTACTCACCCAGCACTTCATCGTCAACTACGCCAACCTTGTCACAGAGCCGTTCACTTCGTCTCGCAACAGCAAATCCGTGAGAAATGCGGGCTAGACCAGTTCGCTGATTACAGCACCGTGGTCGATGGCTGCTACGGGTCGGCCGGAGTTGTCGAGGAAGTGGGTCGAAGGGTCGACGCCAAGTACGTGATAAATGGTGTGGTGGATGTCGCCTGGACGAAGGGGGCGGTCTTTGGGGACTTCTCCGCGGGAGTTGGTGGAACCGACGACGATCCCGCCTTTGACACCTCCACCGCCCATCAGGACGGACATGGCGTTGCCCCAGTGATCTCGTCCGGGTGTGCCCTTGCTGAGAGGTGGACCTCCGTTGCCGCCGTCGTTCATCTTTGGGGTCCGGCCGAATTCTCCACAAAGCACAACGAGCGTTTTCTCCAAGAGCCCACTTTGGCTCAAGTCTTCGAATAGGGCAGAGACGGCTGTGTCGACTTCAGGAAGCCTTTTTTCATACTTCGGCTCCAGATTCCAGTGATCGTCCCAGCCTCCGGAATGACAGGTGACAAATGTGCTGCCAGCTTCTACCAAGCGGCGGGCAAGAAGTACACTCTGGCCAAGAGAGTTGCGGCCATAGCGGTCGCGGAGGCGAGAGTCTTCCTGTGATATATCAAAAGCTTTCCGGGCTCTTTCTCCGGTAACAAATTCATAGGCCTGTTGGTCAAATCGGCCCATGGCATCAATCATGCCGCTTTGGTCAACATCCCTGCGTAGCGTATCGAAATGTTCCTTCAGGCCGCGGCGATCATCCAGCCGGTCCAGTGTCAGGCCTTTGGGGAGTTGCAGGCTATTTACCTTGAAGGAGGCCGAATTCGGGTCGGAACCGGTTATAAATGGATTGTGCTGTACGCCGAGATAGTTGCCGCCGAAGTATCCCGGTTTCAGTCCTACACTGGCGGCGTAGGGGAGAGATGCATAAGCGGGCATCCCTTCTTTGCGAGAACCCAGGACTTTGGTAGCGATGGAGCCGATGGATGGAAACTTGCCAGCCTTCATTCCTCCGCTAACTCCTCCGCGTCCAGTCAGCATCCAATGTGCACCGGTAAAATGATCGCCTGCATCGTGATGTACAGAGCGGACGATTGAAAATTTGTCGGCTACCTTCGCTTGCTTTGGAAACAAAGAGGTCATTTCCATACCTGGCACCTTGGAGCGGATGGGACGCCAGATCCCCGCATACTCCGTGGGAGCCTCTGGCTTCATGTCGTAGGTGTCGATATGGCTCAGTCCGCCATCGAGCCAGATGAGGATGACCGATGTGTCTTTCTTTTCGAGGCCCAGCTTTGCAGATTCCTCCTTCGCCTGGAGTATCTGCGGCAGACTGACACCGGCCATACCAGCAACGCCGATCTGTAGAAAACTTCGGCGGCTCAGGCCATCACAATACTTGGTGGAAGGTGTGCCAGTTTCGATTCTCATCTGTTCCTTCTTTCGTAGCTTGGTATTATCAAATTTAACCCAAAGCGTAAGATGGTATTGGCTGCCGTATTGAACTGTCAATAAAGCTGATCATTGGACGGATCTGCGAACATTGTAGATCCTAGTGTTCTGCAAGCTAAGTTCACTACAGAAATTGGACGGCATGAAAGACCGTCCTACAATGGTGCGATTTACCAAAGAACAGGCATTCTAGAGCGTAAATAACACAAGATAATTTACACGAGACTAGTGTCATTTGATGTAGATTTGTGGTGTGTCACTGCACACACCTGCGGTGGATATAGGTCTTATGGGTCTTATAGGGCTTTAGGACCTATGGAAAGCCACCTGTTTGTGGAATTTGAATGTGAACTATTTTGCCAGAAAGTTCTTCCCGGACTATTTGCCTGAACACTTCAGCTTGCCTGCTTTGTTGAATCCTTAAAGTTGGACCCATATGAATATGCTTAAAATCTCAGTTCGATTTGTAACCACAATCACCCTGTTTCTTGTTAGTGTTTTCCATTTGTCTATCCAGAGTCAGGCAGAAGAAATCAAGTTCACGAGTGTGCCGGATATCTTTAATTGGAATATCAGCAATCCGCAGCCGGGATGGGAGGATACTCTGGATTGGTTTTTTGATCGGTTACAGAAAGAAGGGCCGGATTTTACTCTCAATGCCGGGGACATTATGGATGCCCGTTGGTGGGACAATGCGGAGCAGGTGAAGCGGAAGACAGAGGAATACTGGGGCGGGTTTATGAAGCGTTTCAATGACCGGAAGATGACGGTGTATGTCGCTCCTGGGGATCATGAGTATGGGGATGATGGTGGTTTGAAGAAAGGGGACATTGCTAGGGTTTTTGGAGAGCAGTTTACCGAGTTGATGGGGATGCCGAGGAATGGTCCGGCGAACCACATCGGGCGTACGTTTTCTGTTCGGAAGGGGAACTTGCTGGTGATCACTTTGGATACCTTTGAGGACCAGGGGAAGCGTTTTGGCTACACGGTGGGAAAAGAGCAACTTGCCTGGATGGAGAAGACCTTTAAGGCGAATGCGGATGCGGAGTTTATCATCGTGCAGGGACACCTTCCAATTGCTGGGCCAGTAAGGAGCAAGAACTCCAGTGCCAGTATGTTGAAGGGTGGTACCAAGTCTGAAGTTTGGAAACTGATGGTGAAGTATGGCGTGAATGTTTATCTTTGTGGGGAACACCACCGGATCACCGTGAAACAGCAGGATGGCATTTGGCAGATTGTTCACGGAGCACTTTGGGGGACTCAGACGGATTTGAATTATCTGCGTGGTGCTGTGCAGCCGAAGGAGATGACTCTGGAGTTGCTGGAGTTTGATGTGGAGTACAGTGGTGGCTACATCGGCGACCATCCGCATCGAGGTGCCAAGAACAAGCCCAGGGAGAATGTGGCATTGGCCAAGAAGACCAAAAGCGAAGGTCCACGTGTTACTGGGACGTTGGTTCTGTCTGTTGGGAAAGAGGGTTCCGTTCAAGCGACGAAAGTCGAGGGTTGGTTCGAAAAGAAGACTGGCAAGAAGTAGG
>CAYSOI010000145.1:3204-9227 GCA_964432425.1 uncultured Opitutales bacterium
TGCCATGGCGAGAAGAGGCAAAAGGCAGATGTGACTCTTCATGATCTCGGAACGGATTTTGAGTCAGCGGAAGAGGTTCGCCGTTGGTTGGCGGTGCTGAGTCAGCTTCAAAATGGCGAGATGCCTCCTGAGGATGAGAAGCAGCCCAGTCACGAGGAACGTCAGCGTATCATTGCTGGAATTATCGGCCAGTTTCGTCTTTCAGGAAACCCTATCGAGCAGCTTCGTTCGGCTCCGAAGTACGGCAACTATGTGAATCACAGTGAACTCTTCAGTGGTGAGCACAAAGGGCCTGCCTATTCCAGGCCACGCATTTGGCGGATCAGCCCTTACATTGATGGACCCAGCAGCCCCTTCAGTCTGTCACAGGACGAGGGCTTTAAGGACTATGCACACATGTGGAGCATGGATAAACCTACGATTGAACTCCTGTTGGTGAAGGCGAAAACCGTGGTCGACAAACTGATTGGGCCATCGGTAGAGACTTTGAAAGTGCAGGATGGGATCTGGAAACAGCAAATCCTCAACAAACGACGCAACTTGGAGAAAGAGCTGCAGGCACTGGAAGTTTCTCTTGCGAAGAATCCAGACAATGCAGGGCTGAAGAAGAAGCAGGGAACGCTCACTCAGCAGTTGGAGAAAAACAAGGCTACGGATTTTGAGAAAGACCGGAAACGTCCTTCCGGCAAGCTGGCCAGTTTGGAGAAGAATGTATTCTGGCGAATTGCTTATGGTAATGAAATGCCCCCGGAAATCGATTTGGAAGATGCGGTATCACGTCAGTTGAAAACAGCTCTGCGACGGACACCTTCCGCAAAAGACATTGAAAAGATGTCTGCACGATTGAAAGAGAGCATTAAATCCTTCGGCAACTTTACAGGTCTTCAACTCACCCTGACCTCGATTCTCATGATGCCGGAATCCATCTACCGAATGGAATTGGGGCAAGGGGAGAAATTGCCGGACAATCGACGTAAATTGAGCCAGGCGGAGATCGCCTATGCGTTGGGGTATGCATTGACCGATGGAGGCCCTGACAAAGAGATTTTTGCCGACCTCTCTGCAGGGAAACTGGGAGATCCTGCTGTGATCCAGGCACATGTGGAGCGGATCTATGAAAGTGCCATCACGGGAACACAGAAAAGGAAAGGGAAGGCCGAAAGGGTGCTTCGTTTTTTTCAGGAATATTTTGGCTACAAGGGAGCGACGGATATCTTCAAGGATGGTACGCGTCATCCGGGGCATAATCCCCGCCCAAGTGATTTGATCCGGGACACAGACCTGTTGATCATGCACATCCTGAAAGAGGACAAGGAGGTGCTGAAAGAATTGCTCACTACTGAGATTGCCTACATTCGGCATGTTCCGGCACGTCCAGGCTGGGAGACCATTGGCTCCTACAATGTCAGCAAAAAACAGGTGAGGGAAGACAACATCATCAGTGGGGAAAAGAACAAGAACAACCAACGCTACGTGATGCGTTTGAGCGGACAACGGGCAGGCATCCTGTCTCAGCCCAGTTGGTTGACGGCCCACTCGACCAACTTTGACAATGATCCCGTGAAGCGGGGCAAATGGGTTTATGAGCACTTGTTGGGAGGCATCATTCCCAATGTTCCCATTACCGTGGATGCCACGGTTCCCGAAGATCCTGACAAAACACTGAGAGAACGCTTTCAAAAAACCGAGGAAAACTACTGCATGAAGTGCCATCAGAAAATGAACCCACTGGGCATGGCTTTCGAGATGTTTGATGATGTTGGCCGATTCCGCGAAAAGGAGTTGCTTCGTGACAACAAGAGCCTGGTGGAGGTGGACTCAAGTGGCGGCATTTCTCACAGTGGGGTGCCGGGTCTGGATGGCCCGGTCGACAATGCTTTGGATCTGATGGAAAAGCTGGCGAACAGTAGTCATGTGAGACAGGTGTTTGTACGGCACGCATTTCGCTACTGGATGGGGCGTAATGAGACACTTTCTGACTCGCCTACATTGATTGCCGCTGATAAGGCTTATGTAGAGAGTGGAGGAAGCATGAAAGCCCTCGTTGCCTCGTTACTCTCCAGTGATTCATTTTTATATCGTAAAGACCCTGCTTCCCCGAACTAACGAAAGAGATTGACCATGACACCCGCAACAACACGGCGACATTTACTCAAAGGACTTTCACTTGGCAGTGGCAGCGTGGTGTTGTCTCCGTTGATCAATCAACTCTCCCTGCAGGCGGCTGGCAAAAATGGTTTTCCTCAACGGTTTGTCTTTGTGGTGAAGTCGAGCGGTCTTACTCCTGGGGCCGTCGTTCCAGACAACTTTGTGGACGACCATGTGGTTCACAAGGAAAGTTACATTGCCGGGGAAGGCTACAATAGTGGTATCCAATTGAAGGACTGCGACAAGCTCGTCCGTCGGTCCCTGAAAGATGCCGTGCTGAACGAATCCATGGAGTCTCTTGAACCTTTCAAAGACCGTCTGACCATCCTGCAGGGACTTAGCGGAAACATGGTTACCGGAGGACACATGTCCGGTTACGGAGCGATGAGTTGTATGAAGGACATGATGGCTGAAACCATAGACCACAAGATGTCCAGGATCTTCCCGTCCGTCTTCTCGCATCTTGGGTTGTCGACTGTAACTGCAACGATGGGAGCCCGTTTCGCGGATTCTGTCTGCTATCCAGGGATCTCCGCTGCCAGCAGCACCAAGACCTTACCTTTCCACGGCAGTCCGACCCATGCTTACCAATCACTTTTCGGCTCAGTGGCTACAGGGAAAGACCGAGCCCAATTTGAATCCCAGGGCAATCTCTTCGATTATCTTGGAGAGGATGTGAAGGGCTTGCGAAAGGTTCTTGCTGGAAGTGAGAAAGAGAAACTCGACCACCACCTCGAAGCCATCGAAGCCCTTCAGAAACAACGGCAAGGCATTCTTGCCATGTCTGAACAGATCAAGAAGGGGAAGCCCGAGTTTTCTGAAAAGTACACCACCATGACCATTGAAGATCGACTGGAAGCTCATAGCGAAATCGCGGCTGGAGCACTCATTTCCGGCCTCACCAATGTTGTGACGATCCGGACCGATGGCCTCGGTTCGCAATACAACAAACTCGGCTTTTCCGCAGGACAGGTACATGGGATCGGTCATGGCAAAGTGCCGGAAGGTGCCAAGTCTGTGGACCATGCCCGTGGTTTGATTCGAGGCTTCCAACTTGAAAATATGGCAAAGATTGCCGCCAGCCTTGCGAAGATTCCTGAGGGTGACGGCACCATGCTCGATAATACAACCCTGATCTACTTTTCTGATGTTGGAGACAAACACCATGCTTCCAACCGGGAGTGGCCCTACATCATCCTCGGAGACATGGGAGGAAAGCTCCGATCTGCCGGCCAATACATTCAATACCCGCACAAAGGACATGAAGGCCACCACACCATTGCCAGCTGGTGGCTGACTCTCTTGCACGCGGCCGGAAAACCTCAGGATGGCTTCGGCATGAAAGACAGCAAAGTTGACCCTGAAGTCCAGAGGGGTCCATTGAAGGAACTCTTGGCATAAGTTTCTGAACTCCTGATTAGTTCTTCCTGCAGGTTTACCTCGGTCTTCGTTTCAGAACCCGTAACGGCGTCGATGTCGATCTCTTCCTTTCTGAAACCTTTTTTGTTCACACGGACTTTGTATTTCCCTGCATCCACATTTTGAAAACGGTAATTCCCGTCTCGTGTTGTCCATACCTGTTGGATAACTCGACCTTCTTCGTCAACCAGGTCCACTGAGGTATTGGCAGCACCACGATCTTTGAGATCCAGTTTACCACTGACTTCAGCGAATTGTTCTTTCATCTCTTTAACAGACATCCGACTGAAGACGATTTCTTCCGTTTGAAGCTTTCCACGTTTTTCGTCAATGTAGGAGATCTTGGCGATGTAGCGGCCGCCATCTGAAGGTTTCCCCTCTTTGTTTTTCCCGTCCCAGGTAAAGGATAATGCTCCTTGTTGGGAAGGTTGCTCGGAACAAAATACGGACTCTTCGGTGACTTCCTCGCCGTCTGTGATCTGTTTATAGACACTGAGGCTGACAGTGGCATCCTTGTTGCTTGTTCCCAAATTTCGGGCTGTGAGAATGGTCTCGCCTTCCGAAAAAGAACTGCCCATTTCAGTGAGATAAACGTCACCAGTGTAGAAGCGATACCTGCGGGAGGAAGTGGAGCCAGCCTCATTCTCCGCAATGACATCCAGAAGATGAATGCCACCGTCAATTTTCTTGGGATTCAGGGTCCAAGTGCCTTCACCGCCATTGACCTTCTTGACTTCGACATCATCCAGCAGAAGGGTGATCGCTTTGACACCTTTTCCTTTGTTGTCCTTGGCAGAAAATTGAATCTTTTGTTTCTTCTCAATTCGTTGACCATCTTTGAATCCGCTGAGTTCAACAGTCAGCACATCAATCGATACCAAGCCCAAGACGCCCCACATGGCTTCTGCTTTGGAGGAGCCTGAGGATGACCAACCGCCAGAATCCTTCTGCATTTCCATGAGCCAATCCGTTCCTTTTCGCACAGGCTCATCTTGTTCGGTAAATCCCAGTTTGCGAAGGGTATAAAGAGTCTGGCCTGTGGCAAATGCGTCCGAACGGCTGCCCCTCAGTGCCCATCCACCATCTTCCAACTGTCTTTCCAGGAGGTGGCCCACCAATCTGGAGACATGTTTTTCGGTTCTTTGAGCACCAGCTTCTGCCAGTCCAAGCAGGCTATAATTCAGCTCTTGAATGGGGGCATTGGGCTGGTCTTGTAAACGTTCGGCAACACTGCCCAAATATTTCTCGGCCAACCGCAGGGGAGGGAGCCAGGATGGATCCGCACTTCGGGCATAAACCTGTCTCCAGGTTTGAATGGCTTGAAAGGTGGTCTGGGTATCGCCAGCACCTACAGGGCCATTGGTCCATCCAGTATTCATTTTACCGGTTGTGGGGTCTTGGAATTTCAGGAGTGATTGAGCCGTTTCCATCAGGTCTTCGAGGACGCTTTCATCGATGTGTTGGTCATAGTGTGCCAGGGCCGCTCCTCCAAATGCTTTTGAGGGCGGGTGAAGCGTGTTGCTTTTGCTGTAGTTGAATCCGTTCTTGCTGCGTGCACCTCCTGGACCGTCGAGCATTCCTTTCAGGATATCTTTAAACGCACGGTCTGGAACTTCATATCGGTTGTGTAACCCTACCACAAACGCTTCCATCGTTACCGCATGTACATGACACCCATAACAGTTGTGTGACGCCGCCCATTGAGGAGCTTCCTTTGCCAAAAAGCTTAAGCCTTTCTGGGCAGCGTTCCGATCTGATCCATCCTTCGCACAAAGCGCATTCGTAAGCAATGTTGTACAACCTATCGCAATAATTTTATTCATATGAAATCCTTGGGTTCGACATCATCATGCCCCATTTCTGGAATGATGATGTCAGCTACTTGTAAGAATTGTGTAAGAACGGAACTTCAAGTTCCACTACTCAGGATTGGGACGCTCTGTATTCTTCATGGGTTTTGGCCATTCCCGGCCGTTGACTTTTTGGATTCCGGTCAGGGTATAGACCTCAATGAGATACGTGAACCCATCGACGAGGTCCTTCGTTCCGCCAGCACAGATCACCATGAAATTTCCCTCCTTATCAATATCGCGGAGCATATGGAGGCCACTACCGCTCCAGGTGTTGGCGATGACCACCTGTCTGGTGAAATCAACCGTGGGTGCTTTACCCAGTTTCCAATGTTTCCAAAGGGCCTCCAACTCCTTTTGGTCCATAATGCTTCCACCAGGGGCGAGGACTTGGTTTTCTTTTGGAGGGTCTTGATCCACCTGGGTGATTATCGATTGGGAATAACCCAGCTTGGCCACTCCATTGAAGACCTGGACACGCTCCGCCTTAGCGTCTCCTTTCTGGATGATTAAGTTTTTGTTCGAAGCCTGGCTAGGGGAGAGAAGTCCAAGAACGAGGCTGAATAAGCAAAGAGGTGGGAAGATTTGTTTTTTCATAGATGGAAT
>CAYSOI010000146.1:0-3554 GCA_964432425.1 uncultured Opitutales bacterium
TCAGTTCATGGGAAATCTCAACTTCCTGCTCTGGAAACTCAGACATGAATCAATCCAGTTGTTCCATCGTTTGGAGCAGTTCCCACCCGAGAGCTGATTTAAGGCAAAGATAGGAAAGTGCATCTTCTTGCCTTGGTTTGGCGGGGTCCGCAGCAAGGTTTCGTCCGAGGTAATCCATGTGCCCACTGGAAGCCCTTTTAAAGATGGCATCAACCAGTTCTCTGGAAGTGGCCATGCCTTCGTCATTGGAATGGCGTTTCCCAAAGGTCGCCAATGGGGTATGTCGGGAAAGCAGGAAGACAGGAAGAAAATGGCGGAGTTTCATGGAGAGGATTTGTAAAGTCCTGGAACTGAATGCGAGTCATTTCTTTGCACAGCAGGCTATGCAAAGGGAAAGCGGCAGCAGGCTGCAGCAGTCCAAAGAAAAACAAGTTTTCCAAGTCGGTTTGTCGAAGACCTTGGAAAGCGGCAGCCTGCTGCCGCTTTCAGCCATGAAGCCTGCTGCATGGCAAATATGAACAGCTTTTGGACTTGAGCCGATTTCAGAATGGCAAAAAGTCCTTTTTCCACGATTACCTACTACCTATGGACATCCAACGATTTCTTCTGCTTGCTGCGTCATTCATCCTGGGAAGTTTTCTTTCCGCATCCCCTCAAGCTTACCGTGGCAATCACCCTGTTCAACCTGCTCCGGATGGAAACCTCTACCTCGAAGCTGAGGAATTTAAGCCGAGCCGAGTCAACGGATGGGAAGCCAAACAGTGGGGCGAAAATTACTATGCGGCCACCTTCGCCAATTCGTTCCTGAGTCGAAAGGGTTTTCTCGGAGCTCCGGAGCAGGCGGACAATGCGGTGGCAACCATTCAGGCGAACATCAAGGAGGCGGGCAAATACCTGGTACTTTGTCGCTACGAAGCGGCCTATCGTTTTGAAACTCAATTCCGCATTGAAGTTGAGCAGAATGGGAGGAAGATTTTCAACCGGCGTTACGGAGCCCGGGAGAACATTAAGATCTGGGCCTTTCACCAACGTTTGAAAGCGGAACATGCCTGGAGTTGGGGAGCTTCAGAGAATGTGGTTTGGGAAGGGCATGAGTCCTTCATTTCCCTGGAACCTGGCTTGGCGACGATCCGTTTGGTGGCGGGGCAACAGCCGACTCCGGCGGCGAAAAGAAATGTCGACCTGATCATGCTCACCCGGGATACCAATGAAGTCCTGAGCCGGATTGAAAGCGAAAAGTATCTGCCTCTGGACGGGCTGCTGACTCAACAGGGTGACATCTACATGCGGGTTCAGAATCAGGATAAACATTCCGTGAAGTTGAATTTCAAAAATGGCACGGAGCACTCCCCTTACTGGGTTCATAAAAGAAGATGGAAGCCTATCTCCATGGAGATTGAAGCTGGAAAGCCCTCCGAGTGGGTGGAAGTCGGGCATCTGCTGGACACCATGAACGACGGCCAATGGGACCTGAAATTTCAACCGGCAACCAAAGTAAACGTCGAGTTTGCACTGCAGAACTCGGATGCAGAAACGAGAACTCCGATTGCGGCATTCACGGGTGCTTATGAACTTCTGCCTCTGGCCTATGATGGCAACACTCGCTACACGGGCCAGATTCGTGATCGCAGCACGATCCTCGGAGATCTGCTGAAACATTTGAAGAAGATCCCCAATCATGGCCGCACTCCTACGGAAACCTTGCTCTTCGCTCACACATTCAAGCCAGAATTCAGCCCTGCGTATGAGAAACAGGTCGAGGAATTCAAGGCCCTCTACGGCATCACTTCCACCAACCCCACTTCCGGCACCGGCAAACGCAATGATGGCTATACCGACGTGCGGAGTGTCAAAACCGAAAAGCTGGAAGAGTACTGCCTGACCAAACTTGCGGATCGCAAGGACAAGATTGCCACCGTCAGCCTCGGCGACGAAATCTCCCTCCCAAAGCCTCGTGGACAACAAGTCAATGAAGACTTCGTTCGTTGGCTCAAAGCACAGGATATCACACCTTCGGATGTGACGATAAGCTCGGAGGTCTGGGATGGAGTCACATTTTCCACCACCCCCGAAACCAAGTCTTCCGACCCAGCTCTTTATTACTGGTCCAGAAAGTATCAGCATCACTATGGCATTCAGAAAACCAAGGAGCGTACGGACATCCTTCGCAAGCACTTGCCCAACGCCGGAATTGGCGCCAACTATTCCCCTCACTACCCGGCTCCCCATCGCTACCTTGGTGAGGTCTTCAAATGGGTCACTCCCTTTCGCCAGGAAGCGATGACGCAGCCCTGGAGTGAAGACTACATTTTCCAAATGCCCGTGGCGACACCCCAAATCAACAACATCAATCTCGACCTTCTCCGTGCAGGTTCCCGATACCATCCGGATCAGAAAATCCACTACTACTGCATGGCTCACTGGCCCAGCAATCGCCCTGATATGTGGCGACGCATTTTCTACTCGGCTCTCGGCCACGGTATGCAGATTGTGAACCTGTTTGAATTCCGTCCGGTCCAAGTGGCCTACACCGAGAATCACGTCACCCACATTCCGACCTACGAACAGGTCCTGAAAAGCTATCGGGAACTGGGACGGTTTGAAAACATCATTCAATCCGGAAGACCCCGAGCGGGAAAGGTCGGATTGTGGTTCAGTGAAGCCGCCGATATCTGGGGCGACAATGAAGGCTCTTTCGCGGCTGCCAAACGTACTCTCTACACCGCCATCCGGCATGCCGAAGCGCCCTTGGATTTCCTGGTCGAGGAGGATGCTCTGAATGGTACTCTGGATCAGTACGAAGTGCTGTATCTCTGTGATCGCCATGTCTCCCGAAAAGCCTCCCACAAAATTGCTGAATGGGTAAAATCCGGAGGCACACTCTTTGCCACCGCCGGAGCTGGCATGTTTGATGAAACGCACACTCGGAATCTCATTCTGGAGAACCTTTCCGGAGTCGCCCAAACCAACCTTCAGCAACCAGAGAGCTCCCTGGTGGAAATGGTCAAACAAGACCTGCCCTTTGTCGATCCGATCAATGAAGTGCAATATGGAGGTGGGAAACTTCGAACCTTTGGTGCGGAATCCCGACTTGTCCTGTCAGAATCCACCTCTGCAAAAGTCCTGGGAAGCTTTCCTGATGGGGCCGCTGCTCTCGTCCAAAACCCGGCAGGCAAAGGCACGGTCTACACCTGCGCATTTCTGCCTGGCTTGAGTTACTTCGACGGGGCGACTCCCAAGATTCCGGTGGACCGTTCCAGTTCGGAAGATGCCTTGGTTCATTTTCTACCGACAACGTTCAACATTCCCGCCCAACAGGTGATCCAACTCCCTCTGCAAAATCTGAAACGTCCCATTCGTGCATCCGCCCCTCTGGTGGAAACCTCAATCGTGGATTCTCCCAAAGGGACCGTCATCACAGTCACCAACTGGACACGAACACCCCGCAAAGGAGTCACCCTGATCCTGGATGACAGTTTTCCCAAATCCGCCCCATTTCTTGCATCTGGGGGCGGCATTAGCCGAAGTGGCAATCGCATCACCTTTGACCTCGA
>CAYSOI010000146.1:3654-7643 GCA_964432425.1 uncultured Opitutales bacterium
CATGAGGTCATGCCGATCCTGAAGCAATACTGCGGCGAATGTCACGCTGGAGAGGCCAAAAAAGGTGGGCTTTCAATCAACACTCGTGCCGAGTTGCTCTCGGGAAGTTCGGACGGGAAAGTGATCGAGCTGGGGCAACCGGACAAAAGCCTGTTTCTGGAGTTGATCACGTCGACAGATGATGACGAGTGGATGCCGCCCAAGGGACCAAGAGTTCCAGCCGACAAAGTGGAGATCCTTCGGAAGTGGATTGCCACAGGAGCCAAATGGGAGCCAGGCATCACTTTGGGCAAGGGTTCCTGGGAACCTCCGCTCTTTCCTCGAACGGTAAATCTGCCTTCAGCCACACAAGGTCGCGACCATCCAATTGATCGGATTCTCGATGCAGATTTGAAGAAAAGAAAAAAATCTCTCCCGGCGGCATCTTCGCATGAAGGTTTTCTCAGAAGAGCCAGCCTTGATATTGCAGGACTACTTCCCTCACCTGAAGAGTTTAAAAATTTTACGGCCAATCCATCTGCAAAGAAGAGGGAGGCCTTAATTGATGTCCTTCTTTCCAATGATGTTGCCTACGCTGATCATTGGCTGACAACCTGGAATGATTTACTGCGGAACGATTACACGGGAACAGGATTCATTACGGGTGGTCGCAAGCAAATCACGACTTGGCTTTACGCCTCCCTTCGGGACAACAAACCCTATGACCAAATGGTTCGGGAGTTGATCTCTCCAAGTGCGGAGTCCGCTGGTTTCATCAACGGCATCAAATGGCGTGGTGAAGTCAATGCCAGCCAGACTCTGGACATTCAGTTTGCCCAGAACATTTCCCAGGTATTTCTTGGCATCAACATGAAATGTGCCAGTTGCCATGACAGCTTCATTGATCGCTGGACGCTGAAGGAAGCTTACGGTCTGGCCGCCATATACGCTGCCAAACCCTTGGAAATCTACCGTTGTGATAAAGCCACTGGGAATTTTGCCGAAGCCAAATGGATTTTCCCGGAGCTTGGGGAGATTGATCCCAAGAAACCAAAGAACGAACGTTTGAAGCAGTTGGCGAAGTTGATGACTCACCCCAAGAATGGAAGGTTTACTCGGACGGTGGTGAATCGAATTTGGCATCGGCTGATGGGGCGAGGCATTGTTCACCCTGTGGATGCCATGCACACGGAACCCTGGAATGAGGATTTGCTGGATTACCTTGCGGTCCGTTTTGCGGAAGACGGCTATGACCTGAAGAAGATGATTCGTTTCATCATGACTTCCCAGGCTTACCAGGCGAAGTCTGTTATTTTGGAAACAGATCCTGGGGATGATTATCAATATGCAGGCCCCATCGCGAAAAGGATGACGGCGGAACAGTTAATGGATTCCGTCTGGCAAATTACGGAAACAAACCCTGGCAAGGCTGAAGCCAAGGTGAATCGTGACATTAAGGAAGAGGAACCAGAGCCCCAGAAAGCTCCCTTGCCTCAACAGGAATTGAAACATGGTAAAGTGGTTGCCAAGTGGATCTGGCATCCAGAATCGGCAACTCTAAAGAAAACCAATTTCAAGAAATCCTTCGCACTGAAAAACAAGCCCCAGAAGGCGATCATGATGGCCACTTGCGACAATGCGTTTGTCATGCGAATCAACAAGAAGCCGGTCGCACAATCCAAGGACTGGCAAAAGCCATTGTACATTGACCTCACTTCGAAATTCAAAGCCGGTGAAAACCAGATCGAAGTCGATGCGGAAATGTTTGGAGGCAGTGCAGGATTTATCTGTCAGATTACGATTCTGGATGGGAAGGAAACGAAAGTCATCGCAACTGATAAGACCTGGGAAGCACAGAAGCCCGGAGGCAAGTGGGCTCAGGCACAGGAAGTTTATAATTATGGACAAGGCCCATGGCGAAACGTGTTTAACCCGAACTCAAAGAGTAGTGTGGCCTCTTCAGGAAACGCTCCGCCCGTACGGGCAGCGTTGATCAAAAATGACTTCCTGATGCGATCCTTGGGAAGGCCTCACCGCGATCAAGTGGTCACGACACGCCCTTCGGAATTGACCACCTTGCAAGCAATAGACCTGGCCAACGGAGACATCCTCGCAAATTATTTGCAGGCTGGAGCCAGAAAGATCGTCAACCAAGGCAAATCCAGCCAAGAGCTCATTGAGTGGCTCTACCAATATGCATTTTCCAGAAATCCGACTGAGAATGAACTGACCGTTCTGGCAGAAGTCGCTGACGATGGAAGAAACCCTGTTGCAGTGGAAGACCTGCTGTGGATCGTATTTATGCAACCAGAATTTCAAATTGTTCGATAAAATGAAAATGACCCGACAAGAAGCACTTGCACGTAGAGATTTATTAAAAGGATTGAGTGCAGCATCCATGGCTGCTCTGGGTTCTGGAGCTACCAAGGCCTGGGGCAACTCCGGTCCGATCAAGCATCCGGAAGCCAAGGCAGACTCCTGCATTCTGATCTGGATGGCAGGAGGAATGGCGGCTCCAGACACTTGGGATCCCAAACGCTACTTACCCTTTAAAGAGGGGCTGGAGGTAGAGAAGATTCTGAGCACTTTCCCGGCCATCGATACGGCGGTGGACAATATCAAGATCACCCAGGGAATGGAGAAGATCGCCAGCATCATGGACCGAGGGACTTTGATCCGTTCAGCAGTACAGCCCGATTTGGGGAGTATCCTGCACTCCCGCCACCAATACCATTGGCACACTGGCTATGTACCACCCATCACGGTTGCCGCCCCTCACATTGGTGCCTGGATGGCGAAAGTGTTGGGACCAAAGAATCCTGTGGTTCCTCCGTTTATTAACATCGGCCAGCGGCTGGAAGGCGTTGGGGAAAAGGAAGAACTCAAGGCCTTTACAACGGCGGGATTTTTCGGAACGGAGTTCGGGCCAATGAACTTGCCGTACCCTAAGGATGCAGTGCGATCCGTACAACCTCCCAAAGGTATGGAACCCGGTCGCTTCAGCAATCGCTACAAGCACTACAAGAAGCTGATTGACCAGAACCCGAATCGGGAATGGATCAGTGACTTCCAACAGGAATCGATGCTCAAGTCCATGGATGCAGCACACCGCTTATTGCAATCCAAGGAAAAGAACGCCTTTGACCTCACTCTGGAACCCAAAGAATCCTTTGCCAAGTACGATACAGGGAGGTTTGGCCAGGGTTGTTTACTGGCAAGGAGACTGGTGGAAGAAGGTGCCCGGTTTGTGGAAGTGACTACGGAATATGTCCCCTTCCTGCATTGGGATACCCACGAAAAAGGACACACCACCTTGCAAAGAATGAAGAAGGAAATCGATGCCCCGATTACCCAGCTCATTCTTGACCTCGAAGAACGAGGAATTTTGGATCGCACCTTAGTCATCATCGCCAGTGAGTTCAGTCGTGACATGATGATCGAAGGCGTCCCTGGCTCTACCGCTCGTGACCAATCCCGAGCCAAAACTGATAAACTCAAGGAAATGAAGCACTACGGCCTTCACCGCCACTTCACCGGAGGCACCAGTGTGGCCATGTTTGGCGGCGGAGTGAAGAAAGGCTATGTGTATGGAAAAACCGCAGACGAGAGACCTCTGCTGGCCGTGGAAAACCCAGTATCCGTGGAAGACCTGCATGCGACCATTTACACCGCCATGGGCATCAGCCCAAAGACCGCCTACGACGTGGAGAAACGTCCATTCTACGCCACAATCGATGGTAAAGGGAAACCGGTCATGGATATCTTTGCCTGATGTTTGTTGGTCCGCAGATGACGCAGATTTTCGCAGATGATTTTTGGGAGTCGCTCTGATTGAGTTCTTTTCACATGATTTTATCAGGAATGCCTTCGTTGGAGTATAGGCTTTAGCCGATAATTTTTTTAAGAAATGAGCAGATGAATTTATTATCGGCTAAAGCCTATACTCCAACAGCCCCTCTGAATCACGGAGGATCTGTGTAAATCTGTGTGTATCTGTGGTTGAATTGGAT
>CAYSOI010000146.1:7743-9179 GCA_964432425.1 uncultured Opitutales bacterium
CTCTGAATCACGGAGGATCTGTGTAAATCTGTGTGTATCTGTGGTTGAATTGGATTCGAAACGAATGAGGCACTTGTCTATCCCAATTCGCTGGTTCATTACCGCCATTCTGGTCCTCATCTTTACCTATCCCTATCTGTGGATGGTGTTGTCGGCTTTCAAAGAAAATCGGGAGATTTACACACCATCACAACTCTTCCCCGACCAATGGCAATGGCACTACTTTGGTGACTTGCTTTCGGGGAAATACATTGATTTCAAAACCGCCTTTGGTTGCTCCGTCATTATCGCTTTGGTCCAGTCACTGGGGAGTGTCTTTATCTCTGCAGCCACCGGCTACGTTCTGGCCCGATACAAGTTCCCTGGCAAATGGTTGCTGTTCCTGACTGCCATCCTCCTGATCGTCCTGCCGAAACAAACTTTTGCCATTCCCCTGTTCGAATGGGTCGACATTCTGAAGATCCACGGCACTCTCTGGAGTGTGATTCTTCCTGGTTTGCTCAGCGGCATCGGCATCCTCTTCTTTCTGCAAATCTTTCGGACGATTCCCGAAACCTATTTTGACCTGAGCAGAATGGAAGGCGCTTCTGAAGCCCGCACCTTCCTCATCCTTCTCCCCATGGTCAGCTCGGCCCTACTCACCTACGGCACTCTCCACTTCATCCTGGCCTGGCATGAACACTTGCTCCCACTCCTTCTGCTTACCGATGAAAATCGCACTCTCCCCCTCGCCCTGGCCACGATCTATGACCCCAGCCAAAGAGTCCCCCAAGCCGTAGTCCTCGCCGCCTCCACCTTCACACTCCTCCCCGTCGCCCTCCTCTTCGCCATCTTCTATCGACAATTCAAGTCTGCCATGAGCGAAGTCTTGATCCACTGAGAACCGCCTCCCCCATGCGATACTTTCTGCCAGGAATTGGGAACACTTCGGAAATGTACACAGGTCCATGGAGTGCTCTGCCGAATACCCTGTTCGTGGATTGGCCTAAACTGGAAAACTACACCTTCGAAAATATCGTCAATGCATTCATTGAGGAATACCGGATTTCCGAGAACGACACAGTAGCCGGGGTATCATTGGGGGGAATCATTGCACTGGAAATCGCCAATCAGGTAGGCTGTAAGGAATTGACCTTGATTGGTAGTGCCAAGGCACGAAGTGAAATCAATCAGCTACTACTTTCCATGGCACCGCTGACCACGGTCACTCCAGTTCGATTCCTGCAAGCCATTGGTGCCAAAACCGGTACAAAAATAGGCAAAATGTTCTCGGATGTGGACCCTGAGTTTATGCGGGCCGCTTGTCTCGAACTTCAGGAGTGGTCACCCCAGCCGAATCACTAGTTGACCATCCGGAGAATTCACGGGCTGCACGACCAAGTCATTCATTGCCCGAAGAATGCCGACAAAATCATAAAAGACGGAGGCCATATGAT
>CAYSOI010000147.1:0-2366 GCA_964432425.1 uncultured Opitutales bacterium
AAGCCGGTCTCGGTGACCTGGACAAATCCGGTGTCGCCGAACTGACCTTCAAAGGCCGCGGCCCAGGAAACTAAAGCTGTCCACAGTTATTTTCAGGGACCTAAAGGACGAAAGCGACTTAAGTGTTTAGGTCCTTTTTGTCCTTTAGGTCTTTTTTTCTCTTTTACCTTTGGGCAACCACTCCAATGGTTGCGTAGTAGATGGCCCAGGAGTGTGGATCTTCTGTGAATTGTCGGTAGAGATCAAAATCCTCTTCGGTCACTTTACCAGTATCCAGATAAGCCTGTTTGAGTTGTTGAGCTGACAAGTTCATTAATTTAGCCAAATCAGAACCGCCTGGTACAGCCGGGCAGTAGTTGTGGACCTCAATTGTTTGCGGCATCAACTCCTGAACCCACGAAATCATGTGGGTTCCAAATTTACAATCCATACCATTACTTTGGAACATCCAATCACAAGCCATGTGAATATTTCTAAACCCAAGAAGAGCATCCTTCACGGTAGTAACGATGGAGTCTCGAATACGAAAATCAGGTTCCTCAATAATCAGATGCCCGCCGGGCTTCAACAACTTCCAAAGTTTCTCGATCAGGCAGACCCCATCTGGCAAATGTATCAGGACATATCGAACATGGATCACATCAAAGGATTGAGGCGGTAGTTCCATCTTTTGAATGTCTCCAATCATGAGCTCTACGTTGCCGGGAGGGTTATGAAGAAATCGATCATTCAGATCGACAGCAGTGATTTTACCGTGGTCGCCAACTTGCTCAGCCAACCATCTCATGACGGAACCTGCTCCCGCCCCAACTTCGAGACAATGTTTCCCTGTTAAGTCCCCTATTGTTGCAAACTGTTGCCGGGTATTGGGGACAAAGATCGACTCCAGTAGTTGAAGTCGCTCCAGCTCAGAATCATCCTTGGCTTTTTGAAAAATGTACTCCGATGAACTCATTAAAATTTATAACCGACACCTCTAAGAAGCCTCACTCAAATTTCATGGAGTCGAGAATTGTTTGGAGAGTAGGAAGTTCCTCGTCTTTGGTGTAGGTGATGACAAACTGTAGTGCATAGCCTTTCATTACTGTGGCATAATGTTTCTGCTTGAGGGTAGCCCCCATCATATTCATTTCGACATCCATCACGCCAAATTCCCTGCCCCCCAAAGATATGGATGTCGTGTCATTGGGAAATGAAACCTTCATTTGGCTGGCTTCCATAAACTTTCGAGTATGAAAGAGGTAGTCTGTTCCCTTCTTGATTCCCGGAGCTAAATGTATCCGCTCAGCCAATGAGTTGAGGTTCGGGTTGGAATCAACGGGTGCTCCGGCTTCATGCTTCGATACGGCAAACAGAGGAACAATGTTCAACTTAGCAGCATCGAAGGCGACCTTCATGTTTTCGTCAGTTCCAGTGATTGCCTCAGCTCCGACCTCAATGGTCTTTTTAAAAACTCCCGGTTCTGTACAATCCAATCCGTTGGCAAAGTCAGCGATATGCCGAAAAAGTTGTTGGTGTAAACCGAATCTTTGATTGAGCCAAAATCGATCTCTTCTTCGGCGGACTTTTGAGCACACCCCCCAAATAGTAAGCCAAGAATTAACGCTGGTATGAAATGTAATTGAGGTACTTTCATGACGTGATTGAAGTATGGTACTAATCTTGTGATTGATCCCAGAGACGATATGGATCCTTCAAACGTTTCATTTCAGAGAGCAGCAGAGCTTCCATCTCCTTAAGCTTATCTGCATGTTTCGGGTCTTCGGCTAAATCAGTCTGGCAAGCACTGCCATGTTTCAATGCATGATGCTCATTGATAAATTCATGTGGATTGTCCTTGAGGTTGAAGAGTTGAGTTTCGCGAACTTCGCCGTTCATGACATCGAACTTTACCAGTTTCCAGTCCCCTTTTCGGACGGATCGCATGCCGGGCTTGGTGCCACCGCAGTAGGCTCCGTAGAGAACATCACGGCTGGTTTGTTTTTTGCCCATGAGGATGGGTTTGAAGCTGATGCCTTCATTGGTTTCGGGAGCGGGCACTCCTGTGAGGTCACAAAGGGTGGCGAGTACATCGAGCAGGTAGATATTGCCCTGGGCACGACTGCCTGGTTTGATTCCGGGTCCTTTTACGAAGAATGGGACTCTCCAGGTGTGTTCGTAGAGGTTTTGCTTTCCTTGCAAACCATGGCGGCCTATTGCCATTCCGTGATCGGCGGTGTAGAAGATGTAGGTGTTATCGAGTTCTCCCATTTTCTCCAGTTGGTCGAGGACTCTTCCGACCTGAATGTCAATGTACTCGGAGCAAGCAAACTGGCGGCCAATTTCATTGCGGATCGTGACTTCATCCCGGCGTTCCCAGACTCCAC
>CAYSOI010000147.1:2466-9167 GCA_964432425.1 uncultured Opitutales bacterium
AGTACCTGCTCCGCATGCCAGGCACTACCCGACTCAGGTGTACCACCGCGTTTGGTGGCATCCTTGCGAATGGTAAAGAGAGCATTGGCGGCGTTATAACTGTTGCCGTTCTTGCAGGTCCGCATCGTGATGTATCCGGCTCGTTTGAAGACGGCAGGCATGCTTTGCTGGGCTGCATTGAGAGCGGAAGGATCTGCCTTATCTTTTCTCCGTTGCCGCTTGGGCAAATTCCAGAGTGTTCTTCCCGTCATGACCATGTGGCGGGAGGGGGAACAGACTGCCCCCGACATGGAGCCCATGTGATACGCTCCGTCAAAGACCATTCCATCTGCGGCCAACTTCTCCAGCACCGGAGCATCCAGTTCGGAGGATGGGTTGTAGGTTTTGAAATCAAAGGGTGACTGATCATCCGCGATGATGAAGAGAATGTTCGGCGGTTTGGCAGTAACCACCGAAGCAAAAGTCAGCAGAAATAATGTGAGACAACTGGGCTTGAGCATGGTTTGAATGGAGGAATATTGATTAGGGTTTCTCAGGAAGCTCTGTCAGTGATAAGAACAGAAACCAAGTCAAAAGGTATTCACAGAAACAACTTTTCCAGCCGAGAACTCGACTACCATCCGCAACTGCTGTTCGTGTTCGGTTTTCATGACAACGTCCCATTCGAGAAGATCATAGACCGTGCCATCCTGATTGAGTCTCTGCCCAGGGACATACTCGTGATCAAAGGTTCGATGCTGGGCATTGTGAAAATACTGCCAAAGAATAGTATCCTCTGCCTCCCCTTTCTTCTTTATGATAAAGTGAGGGGATCCCATGGCAAAGTAGACCATGTCTTCGTCAAACCCAACTTGCACTTCGCCGCTACGCAGACTCTCCTGCGTCTGGCCCGGGTAGCGTTGGAAGATGTGGAGACTGCGAGCAATTCGTTTTTCCCGGCTGGATTCTGCGGTCTCACAACCAACCAGCACAAGGCAAGATAAGATAAGGATTGATTTGAAAAGAAGCATTTGCATCTGCTGTCGCTCAATAGCCGTCCAACGTCTCTACAGAAGCAACTTCCCCACCCTCAAACTCAATCTGCATTTTGAGCTGCCGCTCCGACCAGGAGCGATCCACGGTGACGTACTCGTAATGTATGTGAGAGCGGCCATTTTCATCCACATGAGTCACGGGCATGCGGATGGTGTCATAATCCGAGTGGTGAACATTGCGGAAATACTGCCAGGTGACCGATTCCCCCTGCTTATCTTTGAGTCTGGCAATGCGGTCCGCCCGGCCAATCGCCAGATAGACCATGTCTTCATTAAATCCGATGTCGATTTGACCATTTCGGATTTTCCTGCGCTCTTCCTCGGTGTATTCGTAAAAGAGGTCAATGTTCTGGGATATGCGTTTATCTCTGCGGGCTTCCGTCGTCATACAACCAGAAAGAAACAGGCACAGCAGCGAAATGGAGAGGAGGTAGATTTTCATAATTACGTACACGTATGATTTTAGATAAATAGGGCAAGCTGTCTTTTTTCACCATTCATGGCAGAAATAGAGTTTGCTCCTCAGGTGTGGGGATTCGACAGGTGTTCTTTTTCCCAAAGATACGATAGCGATTTGTCGCGATCCATTTGTACACAAAGTCTCGGATAAATCTCGGCACCCATAGACCCACCTTCGACATTATGGAACAAGGCCCAGACAGCTCCTTTCCAACCCGTAGTGCTGCCTCGGATCTTTCATAATAACCGGAGCCATCCAATAGCACCATAGACCATGCGCCCTCTCCTTTGGCCGAAACAACCTTACCCACTCCCTTCGGCAACAGCGCTTTTGCAGTATCCCCCTGCAAGGGAGCATACCGAAAACGCCGCTTCACATCTTTGCTGATCACCAAGTCTACGGCAAGGTTGCATAAGTTACAGACTCCATCAAAGAAGATGATCGGATGAACGTCCAATTCATCCGCCAATTCACTGATGAGTTGTTTTTCTTTCATTATGGATGGGCTAAAATGAATCCAGCCTAAGGTCCCAGAGTTCAAAAGAAAACAGCAAAGATCCCCATACTAAAGGAGAGAATCGAACAATTCCTAAGTTTCAAGGGGCCCCTGTTCAGCAGTAAACCAGCCTATTTCAAACGTTATTGGATCATGCGTGGCGAATCTGTAATCGCTAATTAACGGCTGATCTCTCTGATTCTTGAAATTTCGAGAATGGTTTAGGAAATGTTCTGAACTAGAATATGTTTACCCCACATTTCTCACGGGATTCCCTGCGACAACTTGCTGCACGTCTATCGATGAAAACCAGTGAGCAATATGGGTGAACCAACGACTAGGTTGTGACCCCAAACTTTTTCATTTTATTGTAAATACTCTTCTCTGCAATTCCAAGCATCCGAGCGGCGGCACTCCGGTTATTATTACAACGCTCAAGAGTCTGCTCCAAGGCCGTCTTTTCAATTTCCGCCAAACTATGACCCGCTAAATTTGCCATGCCCACAGAACTTTCATCTGTCTGCATATGCCCTTGTGGAACCAGGGAGAGATTCAAACTCAAATCCTCCTGACCCAGCTTTTGCTCATTCTTTCTGAGAGTGTAGGCCCGAACGACAGTATTCTCCAGTTCACGAATGTTCCCTGGCCAGTTGTACTGCTTCAACTTTTCATACACGGCGTCATCCACATCCGGCACTTCCTTTGCCTCAATAGCCGCACTACGGGCAAGAAAATAATCAACAAACATAGGAATATCATCCAAACGAATTCTCAAGGGAGGCATCTCCAGAGGAAGTACATTGAGCCTGAAAAACAAATCTTCCCGGAAAACGCCTTTAGCCACCATTTCCTCGAGATTCTGGTTCGTCGCGGCAATAATCCGAACATCGCTGGTGATGGGAGATTCACCGCCCACCCGGAAGAAGGTTCGTTCCTGGAGAAAGGTCAATAGCTTTGCCTGTAGAGACAGTGGCATTTCCCCAATTTCATCCAGAAATAAAGTTCCCCCCTTTGCAAGTTCTGCTCGGCCCAAGCGTCTTTTCGTGGCCCCACTGAAGGAGCCTTTTTCATGGCCAAACATTTCAGATTCCAACAATTCGCTGGGCAGGGAGGGGCAACTGACGCTGATAAAAGGTCCCTTCGCACGTTGGCTGTGAGCATGAATGGAATGGGCGATCAAGGTTTTGCCTGTACCACTTTCTCCGGTAAGTAGAACGGTGTTTTCGGTAGGTCCAATACGTTGGATCATTTGTTTAATCCGCAACATTGCCTGGGATTCTCCCAGAATGTCCAGTTGTACCCCAGGTTCCCCAAGGCTGTCTCTCAACTCCTGATTCTCCTTACGATTCCGGCTCAGAAGCATTGCCTTACGAATCACTTGGATTAATTCATTAGGATCAAAGGGTTTAGTCAGGTAATCGTAGGCTCCGGAACGAACCGCCTGAATCGCTTCGGCCGCTTTGTTGACGCTGGTCAACATGATCACTTCCACCTGTGCATACTCGGCTTTGATCGTCTCCAGACATTCCAGTCCATTTTTCCCTGGCATCTGTAAATCCAGCAAGCATACCAATGTATCCTCGTTTACAACTTTGAGCAGTTCATTCCCACTCTCAAATAGCTCACATTTGATGCCCGCTTGCTCGAATTGATAGCCAATCAGTTTACGAACGATGTCATCATCATCGGCAACAAGGACACTGGGTGGAAATTTGGGTTTTGTCATAAATTTATGTTTCGGTCACTGTTGTTTCACATACTTCTCGAAAACATCATAGGTCTCCTGAATCCTGGCAACAGAATCCTTAATGTCTTCCAGGTTTCTATCCTCATCATCAATCAGACTTTCCAGAGATTGGGCCTGCGAAGCTATTCGTAGGGCTCGAATGGCAAAGGAACTCCCAGCCAATCGATGAAAATGCGAACTTGCCAAATTCAAATCCTCCTTCTCCACTGCTTGTACTCCAGAATCAATAAGGGACTTGGCCTGCTCACGATAATCCTGAAGCAAATCCAGTGCAATCTCTTCATTTCCACCGAGAGATTCAACCAAAGTGAGCCATTCAAATATAGGAGGCAAATCCTGTTCGGGCTTTTGCATAGATTCTGGTTCAGCCAATGCTGATTCTCCAGCAACCTCACTGAAGGCAAGTTCTTCCGACACCAAAGGTCTTGAAAAGACACCGCCTTTGACAAATAGACGGTACAAGGAATCAATCAAATCGTCGGCGATCAAAGGTTTGGTCAGGTAGTCATCCATTCCTGCATTGATAAATCGCTCACGGTCTCCTTTCATGGCATTCGCAGTGAGGGCAACGATGGGAATATCCATCCCTTTTTGCCGAATTTTTTCGGTCGCTTCAATCCCGCCCATCTCCGGCATTTGATTGTCCATTAAAATGAGGTCGTAGTCGATCAATTCCAGCATATTGAGGACTTCCAGGCCATTTGCTGCCAGGTCCACTTTGGCACCAAGGTTATTTAGCAATTGCTTACAGACACGTTGATTAATGATGTTATCTTCCGCAACAAGGATATGCATTTTATCCAACTTGAGTTGCTGTAATTGCGTCTTGCACCCCCTCTCCTGTTCTGGCAATTGACTTTCCATGTCCAGAACGGAATAAACTCGCCTCAACAACGCCCGTCGGCTTGCAGGAACAACCAGGGTTTCGACGTCTCCAAACGGATCATTGCTTTTGTGACTGATGCTTTCACGAAGCAAAATCGGCTTAACAAAATCAGGAAGTCTGTATAACTGATCAATCAGAGTTGTCTTGTTTCCCAAACCATCTCCTGCGACAATCCAGACATATTTGGTTTCGCCATCCCCCCCCTTCCAGATATCCGCAGCGTCTTCGCAGGAGTCCGTGAGGTAAGAATGGATGCCTTCTACCTGAAGCATACTGGCATAGGAACGACATTGAATGTCACTACCAGCGGTAATGATGCCGCATAGATTCTTCGCCTCAAGGGGATGGATTTCCTTCGTATTCTTATTGGACAAAGGCAACGACAAGTTCACAAAAAAGGTTGTCCCAACGGACTTTTGGGATTGCAGATGCATGTGGCCTCCCATCAGCTCCACTAGGTTTTTGGCAATCGTCAATCCCAAACCAGTACCTCCAAAACGCCGACTGATCGAAGCCTCCGTTTGAGTAAATGGTTGAAATAACTTTTCCATTTCTCCTTCCCTCATTCCAATCCCAGTATCCTCGATCCTGAAGCGGTAATGGGCAATGCCCTCTTCAGTGCTAAGAATTGCGACTTTCAAGCAAACGGTTCCTTCTTCCGTAAACTTGATCGCATTGTCAGTGATATTGAGCAACACCTGCTGCAACCGACCAGGGTCTCCCATCACCAAATCCGGCACAGGGGATTCAAAGAGAACCAGGAACTCGATATCCTTATGACTCGCCTTGACCTGTAGTAACTCAAACACCGAATCAATGACTTCCAAAATGGAGAATTCAACCGTCTCAATTTCCATTTTCCCAGCCTCAACCTTGGAAAAGTCAAGAATGTCATTGATAATCCGAAGCAATAGCTGGGCACTATCATGGATGGCATTTGCATTATGTTTTTGCTTGGTCGATAAATTATCCTGCAAAAGCAGGTTGTTCATACCAATAATGCTATTCAACGGGGTACGTATTTCATGACTCATATTGGCGAGAAACAGTGACTTTGCCTTGACCGCAGCCTCGGCAGCCTCTTTGGCAACCTCCAGCTCCTCGGTACGTTCCCTTACCCTCATCTCCAGGTTTTCTGCCAATTCCTGGAGCTTTTGATTCGCCTCATACAGTTCCCTGGATTTTTGCTCCAGAAATCTTTCCGACTCCTTTCTGGATAGCCGCTCACGTTCCAGTGCAGGCTTTACGGCCGCTAATTCTCCTTCACTCATTGATCTGAATATCGTAAATATTAACCTTTAGGTTTAATCAGGAACCTCGCACTGTGAGCATCCCCGGTGGGACCAGCCATACGCTCCATTTCGACGTCATCATCATAATAGTCCAGACATTCCAGAATCAAACCTTCAGCCAGGTCTGCAAAAGGACGTTTGGACTGGTAGTCCATGGTAAGCACACCTGAATCATCGATTTCACACTCGAATGACGGCAATACCGCATCGGCGTACAATTTCCTCACTTCAGAGTGAATCACATTCTCGATACCTCTCAAGAAAGTGATTGAGTCACTAATGTCCTTAAAAAAGACCTGATAGTGCCTTGAGAATGTCCGAAAAAGGTAACGACCAAAAGCCTTCACTAAATCCGGAACAGGTACTTCGAGCATCTCACTTAATTTGACCACCATGGCGAGAATGTCTCCGTGGGGATAGTTCCCGACTGAAGTATATACTCCAGATGAATGAAGGTTTTCTAACGAAATGATCTTATCCAGGACCTCAAAACCGAACTCCTTCTCAACCATTTCCATGAACTCTGTAAAAACGATCCCTTTCATAATATATAATAGTAGAATTATTATAAGGTAAAACTTACAGTCATTGGCAAGTTTTACAGTACGAAATGGTAAAATGATTCATTGCACACCGTTCAACGAATCTGGCTAGAGACCGCCACTGTCCCTGCAAGAAAAAGGCTTCATGGCTCAAGCTACGACCGAATATCAAACCTGGCACTGAAACTGATAATAATAGGCATATCGATTCTAACCAACAAAAGTAGAAAAGTAAAAGCCATGC
>CAYSOI010000148.1:0-9166 GCA_964432425.1 uncultured Opitutales bacterium
GCTGCTTATATACCTGAGCAAGGGGATTTGGTCATCCTGACCTTCAATCCACAAGCAGGTCATGAACCAATGGGCCGAAGACCTCCGATTGTGGTGAGTGTTACGCCATTTAACCGAGGTACCGGCTTGGCAATCTGTTGCCCCATCACGAATACCATGCGGAATACTCCGTTTCACATTCCTGTGCCGGATGATTCTGGATTAACCGGATTTGTCATATGTGAACAGATGAAGTCGGTGGATTACAACGCCTGGAACATTCAACGAGTTGGTCAAGCTTCAGAGGATTTCCTCAATGAAGTTTTGGCGATTTTGGATTCTTGCTTGTTTTCAAGTTGAATGCTTCACCCATCGGCAATCGGAATATAGTCTCGCACAGAGGCACAGAGCTTGTGGAGAAGATTTGTTGAATCCTTTATTCGTGTCCATTCGTGTGAATTCGTGGTTCTGAAATGTTGTGGATTGCCTTTGAGTGGGAAATCTCTAACTACTTTGGACATTCCTATTTCTTGTATGAGATTGATCCTTCAAATTGTTGCTTTTGGTGTAATCTGTTCCCTGCAAACCAGCTTAGTTTCGAGGAGAGTAACGGAGGGGTTGCTGGCTTTTTATGATTTTGCTTCAGAGGAGGGGACGTTGGTGAAGGATCGGTCGGGAGTGGGGGAGTCTCTGGTTCCAAGAAGTTTTGAATTCGAAATAGGAAGGCATTCCTCGGGGGATTTAAACTTGTGGAATTGGACTGAAATGAGTTAGAAGATCGGGACTAACTGGAGTCGCGATGGTAGTTTTTCCTTAAATTCACATGATCCAAATGTTTTGGCAGAAGGGTAGGGAGTTAAAGCTTCAAACTGGGATGGTGGCTATTTTGTTAGGGTTCATCGCTGTTGTAGCCAGTCCACTATGGGCTGTGGACATCGGGGAGAAGATTTGGGAGTTTGATACCGAGGGGGCTGCGGATGCACCTTCTATTGGACCAGATGGTACGGTGTATGTGGGTTCCTATGGTCGCTTCTATGCCCTGGAGGGAAAAACGGGCAAAATGATCTGGGATTATGAACTCTCGGGCCAGATGGAAGCGTCGCCCGTCATTTCCCAGGAGAACATCGTGTACTTTGGCTCGGTGGGTCGGGTATATGCTTTGGATGGTAAGACCGGTGCCACCAAATGGGCGGTGTATACGGCGGGAAATTTGAGTACGCCTTTGACGATGTTGCCGGGAAATCCGAGTTTAGGAGAACCTCCTACGGTCTTTGTGGGTTCTGGGCAAAAGCTCTACGCATTGGATGGCTGGACTGGGGAGGAGAAGTGGCTGTTTTCGACCCGTTCTTCCTTTCGGACGGCACCTTCCATAGGCTTTGACAGCACCCTTTATGTGGGTGGGGAATTCTCCAACCTGCTCTTTGCTCTGGATGCCAAAACCGGGCAAAAGAAGTGGGAAGCCCCACTCCCTGAGGCGGGTTCTTCCCCGGCCATCTCTGCAGACCATACCGTTTACATAGGGGGGACTTATTCCGACAGGCATTACTACGCTTTTGACGGGGAGACGGGTACCCAAAAGTGGAAGTTCCGGACCGGTGGGCCCACAATATCTTCCCCGGCCATTGGGAAGGACGGTACTGTGTATTTTGGATCTGGGGACAAGAAATTCTATGCTGTTGATGGGGAGACCGGGGAAAAGAAATGGGAACTCCTTACCATTTCCGGTTTTTACTCCGCTTGCCCTGCGATCAGTGATGATGGCACGGTCCATGTCGGCGTCAGCAACTACCTGTATGCTCTCGATGGGCAGACGGGGGAAAAGAAATGGCAATTCGATGCTGGTGGGGGAGTCAAGTATTCCCCGTCCATCGGAGTGGATGGCACTATTTACATTGGGTGCAGCAACAAGAAAGTCTATGCCATCCGGGGTTCATCGATGCTTGCCCGTGAATCGCCATGGCCGATGTTTGGCCACAATTCGAGCCGCAACGGCCAGATGTACAGATATGGCTTCCCTTGGGGGAACCCAACTCCGGAGCCACCCACTTTCGTCCCCAATACTATCTTCTGGGACTTCCCGGTAGGTACCGCCGTGGGCACTGTATCGGCTGGTTTCAATGGGGGACGTTCTCATTTGTTCGACCTTACTGAATCGGCACAGTATCCGGACAACGCCAGCTTCGAGATTGTGGGTAACGAACTTCGAACAACTCGTGCCTTGGATCTCGACACTAAGCCGGAGTACAAGGTCAAGGTGATGGTAACTAATGATAACGGAGAGACGAACACGGCGGAGTTGACCATCCATCTGATTGAACTCCTGGAAGCCGGACCTGGGGCAATGAACTGGAAGGCCATCTTGGGGGACCCGGTGGCCTCTTCCCCAGCCATAGGACCGGACGGCACAGTTTACGTGGGTTCCCGTGACAAGAATGTTTACGCCCTTGAGGGGACGACCGGGGAGAGGAAATGGACATTCAAGACCAAGTATCCGGTGGACACCTCCCCAGCGGTAGGGGAAGACGGTACCGTGTACATCGCCGGTTGGGATGGGGCACGCTGGGCAGAGCACCTGGTCTATGCCTTGAATGGGCAGACCGGATTCAAAAAATGGCAATTTAAGACCAACGGGGAACTGCATTCCTCCCCGGCAGTTGGAAAAGACGGCACGATTTATGTCGGCGGTGGGGATTACAGGTTCTACTCTCTCAATGGGGCGGACGGGTCGAAAAAATGGGAATTTACCACAGGAGGGATGGTGAACAGTTCCCCGGCCATTGCTGCGGATGGAACAGTCTACTTCAGTTCGCAAGATGGCAAAGTCTATGCCCTGGATGGCCAGACAGGTTCAAAGAAGTGGGAAAAGGATACACAGGACAAGGAGCTTTCGTCCCCGGCGATCGGGATCGACGGCACGATTTATGTCGGTGGGCTTGATCCCAATGGCTCCAAAGTGGTCATTGGACTGCGGGGGGATACCGGGGAGGAACGGTGGAAATACACCAACTGGAATTTCCACTTTATGAACTGGACTATGGGCACCCCATCGATTGGCCCGGACGGGACAGTCTATGTGGGCTCGAAAGACCGCAAGGTCTATGCCCTGGATGGCAGGAGCGGGAGCCTCAAGTGGGAATTTACATCAATGGGGGAAATCCTGGGGACGCCTGCAATCGGTGCGGATGGCACACTTTATGTCGGTTCAGCGGATGATAAATTGTACGCTCTGGACAGCCAGACCGGTACGAAGAAATGGGAACTTCTGACCTTGGGAGAAGTGTCCGCCTCACCTGTGATTGATGACAAGGGCAACTTGTATTTCGGGTCTCATGACAAGAATTTGTATTCGGTTCCCGTTTCTTCTGGTCCTCCTGGCGTTTATTGGCCTATGGCAGGACAAGATGCCCGGCGTTCGAAATTGGCCAAGGAGGTGCCGCACTCCCCCTATGCCAGCACACCGACGGACATTACTTTAGCCCACTCCCTGTCAACGCCCGGTGTCGTTCCCGAGAACTCGCCCGTGGGCACGGTAATTGGCACTTTCTCCGCCGTCGACCCGGACGCAGGGGACAGTCATACCTTTACTCTCGTTGACAGTTCAGACGACTATTTCGAAATTGTGGGCAGCACCCTCAAAACCAACAAGGTACCGGATTACGAAACCATCCAGATCCATCCGATTATCATACAGGCCACAGACCGGGCGGGATGGTTCATCAAAAAGAGGTTCCTGGTCTGGGTCGGAGATGTCCAGGAAGCACCTACGGGAATCCTCCTCAGTGCCAACACCCTCTCCGGGGACGAACGTGCAGGTTCGGTCGTGGGGGAACTTGATTTGATGGATCCGGAAGGGGCAGGTCGTCCGGACAGCCTGTCGCACGGTTTGCTCGTCCATTATCCCTTCAACGGGAACGCCCAGGACGAGTCCGGGAACGGGAATCATCCTACTACCCACAGGCACACCCTCACCCAAGACCGCTTCGGGAATGAGGACAGGGCCAGGTTGTTTGGCGATCCCATGTACATTGGCCTGGAAGAGTTCGGGAAGGTTTTCCCTCGGCAACTCACCCAGGCGGCATGGGTCAAACCGGATTCCCGGGGGATACCCGCCAGCAACGGGCACATTGTCCTATTCACTAAAAGGCATGTCGATTCAAGTGTGACCGACAACGGCCAAGATTGGCTGACCCTTTCCCTCTATCCCTATGGCAATGCCCTCCATCCGGCACTCATCCTCGATGATTATAATCGAATGGTTGAGTTGAGGCCGCTAAGTCCCTTGAGTTACGGAGAATGGAGCCATGTCTGTGGAGTCAAGGACGAGAATGTCTTCACCCTCTACCTCAATGGCCGGAATGTATTAACCCGGACGGTAACGAGCTTCCTTGGCGGGTCGAGTTGGCCCATGGCCATTGGTTATCATGGAGCCTGGGACAGCTCCTACAAAGGCGTGGTCGATGACGTCCGCATCTATGACCGTGCCATCACCAAGGGAGAAGTGGAAGCGATGTATTACTCGGAAAGCGTTTCATATTCCCTAGTTGCCGGGACCGGGGACGATCACAACAGCTCCTTCACAATCGACAACCACCAGCTCAAGATCAAAGCCGCACCCGATTTCACTTCGAATAGCCAGTACAAGGTCCGCATCAAAGGTACCGACCCCACCGGCTTGGGCATCGAGAAGTCCTTCACACTGGGGGTAGAGAACCCTGACCCCGATGCCGATGGCTTGCCCGACTCCTGGGAACTTGAAACCTTTGGCAACCTTGGCCAGACCGGAGACGGCGACTATGACAGGGACGGCCAGTCCAACCGTTTCGAATACTTGGCGGGTACAGACCCCAAAGATGCTTCCAAAGCCTTTGTTCTGGAGGCTCCAGGCTTGGAGGGTGGGCTATTTGTCTTCACTTTTGAAGCCCTGCCTGGCCGGATTTATCGTTTGGAAAAATTGACTTCTCTTTCTACTGGCTGGGTCACTGAAACTACCATCCCCATTCTGGAAGGGCGTCGTCAGTACTCTCTGCCTCTTGGAGTCAGCGACAAAGTATTAATCCGCATCATTCAGGATTAGTCCGGAGCGTGGCATCACCGTAACTCAACCATCAGGCTTTGGTCAATAGTCGCTTCCCGACTTTTGCGTGGATTGCTGAAGCAGTGGGTTCGATATGGACGGAAACTTTCAGAAGCAGAAAATGTTGTGGATTGCCTTTGCGGGGAGAATCTCTAACTACTTTGGATATTCCTATACCCTGTATGAGAGGTCTCCTTCCATTCGTCGTTTTTGGCGTAATCTATGTACTGCATACCAGCATGGTTTCTGGGAGAGTGACGGAGGGGCTGCTGGCTTTTTATGATTTTGCTTCAGAGGATGGGACGCTGGTGAAGGATCGGTCGGGAGTGGGGGAGCCTTTGGATCTGGAGATTTCGGATTTGAAGGGGGTGCAAAGAAGAGTGGGAGAGCTGGAGATAAGAGGAGAGACGAAGATCGTTTCGAAAGAGGCTCCAGGGAAGCTGTTGGAGGCGGTCCAAAAGACTCAGGAGTTGACCGTGGAAGCTTGGGTTCGGCCGGACAATATCAAGCAGGAAGGCCCGGCAAGGATCGTCAGCTTTTCCAAAACGACCAGTCTTCGGAATTTCACTTTGGGGCAGGAGAAAGATCGTTACGATTTTCGGCTCCGGACAACGAAACGTAGTTCCAATGGTATGCCTTCCATCCAGTCCAAAGGTCGCACAGTAAAGCCAGAACTCAGTCATCTGGTGTACACCCGAAAGGCTTCCGGAAAGGCGACATTGTATGTTAATGGCCAGTTGAACGCAGCGGGGAATGTTCCTGGGGACTTAGGGAATTGGGACAAGTCACACCGGTTGACGTTCGCGAATGAACTCAGCGGCGGACGTTTGTGGAGGGGGACTTATTACCTGGTGGCGATTTATGGACGTGGTCTCACGCAGGAGGAAATTCAGGAGAATTTTGAGGCGGGTCACGAGGCGGGTTTCCTTCCTTCGAAGGAGAGTTTGGTTCGGACATTTGAACGCAAGGTGGCTCCGATCCTCTCCGAGCATTGTCTGGAATGTCATGACTCCGCCACCCGGAAGGGAGAGCTCGATCTGTCTCGAAAGGAGTTGGCGTTTGAAGGAGGTCGGGAAGGATTTGCCATTGTTTCTGGAAAGGCGGAAGAGAGCTTGTTGTGGGAAATGGTGGAGGTGGATGACATGCCGGCCAAGCGGCCTCCACTGTCGGAGGAAGAGAAACGCATTTTGAAGAACTGGATCAACTCCGGGGCGGAATGGTCGCTGGCACTGATTGATCCTGCCGATTATGTCCACATGGATGTGGCCGAGGATGTCTTTGTGCAGCGTCTGACTACCCAGGAGTACATCAACACGGTATGGCAGGCGGTCGGGGTCGATATCTCGAAGGAGGCCGTCTCCCTTCTGCCGAAAGACCTGCGGGCCGATGGCTTTAGCAACACGGCTTACAACCTCAATGTCGATCTCAAGCATATCAGTTCCTATGCTCAACTGGCGGAGCGGATTGTCCAGCGGATGGACCTTGCGGCGTTTCTGAAACACTTCCAGGTTAACCGGGAGTTTACTGACAAGAATATGCCGGAGGTCATTTCCACCATCGGTGCATGGATCCTTCGTGGTCCACTGAGCCGTGATGAACTGGACGCTTATACCGACATCACTTCCACGGCAGGCCGTTTGGGTGGGGACTTTGATCAGGCGATGCAGTATGTGTTGGAGGCGATGCTGCAATCCCCTCGTTTTGTTTATCGAATTGAGCGGGAACACGGTTCCCTCGGTCCGTATGAATTGGCTTCCCGCATGAGTTACATTCTCTGGGGTGGGCCACCTGACATGACGTTGATGCAGGCCGCTGATGCCGGAGAGTTGGCCGATCCACAAAAGCTTCGGAAGCAAGTGGATCGTATGGTGGCCAACCCTCTGGCCAAAAGGCGTTCCATGCAGTTTCTCTACGAATGGTTGAATCTGGGGCGACTCGACAACTTGCAGCCAAACCCAAGCCATTTTCCTTCATGGAGCCAGCAATTGGCTGAGGACATGAAGAAGGAAACCCTGACTTATTTTGAAGAAGTCGTCTGGATTCAGAAGCGGCCGTTATCCGAGTTGCTCAATGCTCAGGTGACGATTGCGACTCCGCTTCTTGCCCGGCATTATGGATGGAAACCTCAGGGAGCTGGACCCACCCGCTACGCTCTCGACAAGATTGCCGGTCGTGGCGGATTGTTGACACAAGGCAGCGTCCTGACCATCGGGGGCGATGAAGCTTCGATGATTTCCCGTGGATTGTTCATTCTCCATGATATTCTGCGAGGCACGGTCAAGGATCCGCCTCCCTGTGTGGACACTTCTCCAGTGCCGACCAAAGCCGGTTTGACCAAACGGGGCATTGCCGAGCAACGGATCTCCAACAAGAGTTGCGGTGGTTGCCATGCCAAGTTCGAACCCCTGGCCTTTGGGCTGGAGAAGTTTGATGGCATTGGTGCCTACCATGTGAACGACAAATTCGGCAACCAGCTTCGGGAAGATGGAAACATTCTGCTACCTGGTGCAAGCAAGGCGATTGAGTACCAAACCGTATCCGAGTTGATGGACCACCTGGCCAGCAGCCCACGGGTCGCGGAAACCCTTACCTGGAAGATCACACAGTTTGCCATGGGGCGACCCCTGGCAGCAGGAGATCGGCCTGAGATTGAAAAGATTCACCAGGCTGCAACTCAAGCTGGCGGAACTTATGCCGCTGTGATCCGAGCCATTGTCATGAGCGATCTGGTCAGGAAACGTTGAGGAACATGAAATTTTTTATTATCGCCTGAAGGCTAAACTCCAACTTCGCAAAACTACGGGAAAGCCACCATGAAGCACACTCCATTGAAACGACGTACACTTTTGAAAGGAACAGGGGCAATTGCCATCGGTTTGCCGTTGATGGAAGAGATGTTGCTCACCTCCGCGTATTCGGCCAAGGCGAAGGATGTGCCGGTTCGGGCCTTCAATGTGTTCTTTGGGCTCGGGGTTCCCATGCCGTTGCAGGAGGAAGGGTTTCAAGGAGTGATGGAGCCGCTCAAACCATTGGCGGACAAACTCTTGATCATGCGAAAGGTGGATCACTATCGTTGTGACCAACGTGGCATCAACGCTCACTTTGATGGTTCGGCAGCTGCCTTTACCGCGGAGCCACCAGAGGGGGAGGCCAAGTCGGCTGGACCTTCGATTGATCAAGTGGTTCGGCATTCTGCGTATCCGAAGGGATTGCCAGTAGGGATGGTGCCAACCTTGAATGCTGGGACTTACTTTCGCAGGAGCCGGATTTGCCGTTACATTCACAGCTACAATCTGGATGGTACAGTTTCCGCCAGTATGCAGGAGTCGCCAAGGGAGTTGTTTGATCGGGTCTTCGGGACCATTCCGGTGAACGCAGATCCAGATGCCAGGAAAGCTCGGATGAAGCAAAGTGTGCTCGATTCTGTGGTCTCTCAATACAAATATTATACGGGAGCCAACTCGCCCTTGGGAGCGAAGTCCAAGTCCCGAGTCGCTGACCATTTGGACCGAATTCGAGAATATGAACAACGGGCTTTCACGATGAAGGATCGCAAAGCTTCCCTGAAGTTGATGCCTCCTCAGTCCTCGCTACCACATGGTGGTCAAGCGGATCCCAATGGTCAGGGCATTGACATGCCTTTGGATGATTTGGTGGAAGAGTGGAGACTGCTGGCAGATTTGTATGCATTGGCGATACAGACCGATCGGGTTCGTTTCGGAGCCATCACCTTTCTGGCAGCAGGCGAACGTCTACGTGTCAAAGGTGCCTATGAGTACGCAGGGCGTAAGATCTGGGACTTTGATGATGCCAGGCAACTCAATGCTTCCGGCGACAAAGGCTGTAGTCACGAATGGTGGCACAAGTTCAACGAAAACAAGAAGAACGAACAACTCCGTGCCCATGCCCATATGAAGCTCCGCGAAGTTGCTTACTTCCTCGACCGACTCAATGACAAGGATTCGGTCGATCCCAATGGCAAAACGATCCTAGATAACGCCATGATCACCATTTCCACCGAGTCCGGTGATGGTCGCCACTCCAACACCAAGCGTGAACTTTCCGGCGTCTTCCACGCCATCAGCGGAGCCAATGGCCGCTTCAAGACCGGCG
>CAYSOI010000149.1:0-9126 GCA_964432425.1 uncultured Opitutales bacterium
GGCACAGTGAGTTCAGGTCCCATCCAGGTGGCCTGGAGATGGGAATGGGCATTGCCGTCATGCCAGGTTTGCTCATGGCCATAGTGACGACCGGGAGGGATGAGCTTGTCGAGAATCTCAGGCATATCGCGTTCGAGGCCGGGCTCGAACTCAATGGTGCCGACGGTGCCAGTGGAGCCAACGTTGAAGATGTGGGCAATGCCGACTTGGATCAGGGACTTGCGAATGATGTCTGTCACTTCGTTGGTGATGTCCTGCATGTGACGGTGTCCAGTAGTGGCGATAATGATTTCGTCTTGATAAGTCATAGTTCGTAATAAATTTGTGCAAACCCTGTCTATCTACGTTCAGCTGGGGCTCAACTGAGAAACTTGACAGTTAAGGCAACTTGAGCAGATTGGATCACAAGTTTCTGTCATGTTTCAACTGATCAAATTTGTAGCCATTTTACCTTTTGCCGTAATGATTTCCGGCGGAGGTCTGCTTTCGATTTGTGATTTCTTTGGCATGCTGGGTCTGCATCCGCATCATCATGGAGAATCTTCTGCCGAAACCATCTGTCTCCATGAATGCGATCATCATACCGAAGCGGATCATGACATTCCCTGTTCGGATGATTGCCTGATCGAATTACCGGCAGCGGAAGCCTTTATTGCAGTGCAGATGGTTAAACCTCTGCAACCAGCCTTGCTCCCCACTGAGATTGCGACTTTTGGCAACCCGAACATCCGGAATGCATTAAGAACCCCAATTATAGATGGGCGACCGCCTGGTTGGCGGGCAGAACTGGCTTCCCCCATGAAGACCGGGCGTTTTCTACTTTGACCTCCACTTAGTGAACCATTCGTAGCCACCCCACGTTAGGGCTGGCATTCTCATCGCTGTTGTAGGCAGCGTTTTCTTTCCATTCTCCACTAATTGGACGTCATGAAATTTACATTTAGAAATGCATTCTACCTATTGCCCCTTCTCCTGTTCCTGAAAAGCCATCATGCCCAGGAGACGTTTCACCTCAATCAGGCCTTAACGCAAGCCATCTCTCATAATAAAGAGTTGGCCTTTGCCCGGCTTGAAATTGACCGGGCCAAAGCCAGATTCCGATGGTCTGGCAGACTCCCGAACCCGCGACTGGAACTCAATGGCTCAAGTGACCATTTCGGGCTCAATGAAGGCGAACGTAATTTGCAAATCGCCTTTGTTCAATCCTACCCCAGAACAGCTGCCCTCCACTCAGAGACGACACTGCGTTATCACCAAATTGCTCTGGCAGAAGCCGAAATCAGAACGAAAGAGCAAGCATTAGCCGCACGGGTTGCAGAAAGTTTACTACAACTGGTAGCAACAGAGCATTTCCTGGAAATTACACGAGAGCATATCGAACTGGACAAAGCGATCCTCCGGTCGCTCAAGGATTTCATTAACCGCGGTGAAGCCTCCCGCCTGGACTTGGCTCAGACTGAATTGAAACTACGGCACCTCCACCAGCAAGAGCGAGGGCAAATCACAAAGATCAAACAGTATCGCCTGCAACTTCACCAACTCCTTGGACTGCCGCCTGAACCGGAGGTTTTCTTCAGGTACGACATGAACCTGCCTGAAGCAAAGCCTAGTTCTCCCCTTTCAGAAGAGAAGATTCTTTCCAATCGGGCTGAGTACCGACTCGCTGAAGGTGAAATCCGGGCCGCAGATTCCGCACTTGCTCATGAACGTGCCAATACCCGTGGAGCCATAAATTGGAAGGCCATTTTGCAAGAGGAGCGGAGCATTGACCAACCAGAGGGTGCAGAGCGAAACACATTCATCGGAGTTGGGGTATCCATTCCACTCCCCCTGAGGCAAAAAAATGAAGCCGGCATTGAGCTAGCTACCATTAACAAACGCTCGGCAGAGAAGGCGTTGGAGGCTCTGAGGTTTAATATTCTTTCCGAATATCATGCCGCTCACAGTTATCACACCGACAACTGGGCTATTGCAAGAACTGCAGATACAGAAATCCTGCAACTGGCCAGAAAGAGCTACGATGATTACCGCCTCGCCTACCTCGACGGCCAAGTGAGTTTACTTCAGGTCCAACGAGCCCTGGAACAATTACATGAACTCGAGGAACAGGCATTAAAGGCCACAGTCCTCTATCACCAATCCCAGATTCAACTACGTAGACTTTCCGGAGAGTTACTACCTCCTGCAGAACAATGAAAACACCACCAATCCTACTGAGCATGCTCCTGATTCATTCGGCTTTTGCGGCCAGTGATCGAAAGGACAACACCATCATCCTCGACCCAATCAGTGTCAAAAACCTCAAGATCGAATCAGTCACCGCTGCCCGACAAACCTTTGAATCCACCCTGTTCACCCTTGGGCACCTCGCCGAAATCCCTTCCAAACGAGCAGTACTCTCGACAAGAATTGCAGGTAGAATTGTTGATTTAAAGGCTTACATCGGGGACGAAGTGAAACAGGGCCAAACCCTGGCGATTCTTGAAAGCCGGCAACCCGGCAACCCTCCTCCTAAAATTGAGCTAAAAGCTCCTATCTCAGGGATCATTGTGGAGACCCACATTAAAAAAGGTCAACCCGTAGAGCCGGAAAACGAGCTTTTAGACATAACAGACCGAAGCGAGCTTTGGGCAATCGCACATGTCCCCGAAGACTATGTTTCGCAAATCGATGTAGGCAGAGTTGCCAATATCCATATCCCCGCTATTGGAAAAGAAAACATTCAGTCTAAACTGCTAAAATATTCGACGGAGGCAGATGATAAAAATGGAACCCTCAATGCGATCTTTAAAATCAATAATTCCGAAGGAATATTACGCCCAAATCTAAGAGCAGATTTTCACTTCATTACAAAGACAAAGGAAAATGTATTATCGATCCCGAATTCAGCCCTTCAGGGAACCAAGGAAAAACCAGTTGTATTCGTGAAGGATTTTGAGATAAATAATGCCTTCGTAAAAGTACCTGTTATCACTGGAGAATCCAACGATAATTTCACTGAAATCATTCAGGGACTTTTTGAAGGAGATGATGTCATCACAACAGGATCATATGCACTGAATTATTCATCACCCGACAGTGGCATTTCCTTAAAAGAAGCGCTCGATGCAGCTCACGGTCATGAGCACAATGAGGACGGCTCGGAAATGACGCCGGAGCAAAGAGGGGCCAAAGCTAAAGAGAAAGCAGCCAAGGAAGGAATGACTATCACCAAAAGTGACTGGAAAACTCCTGCAATCATTGGAATAGGCTTTCTGGCTCTAGCAGCAGGGCAACTCTACTGGAATCGAAAAAAATGGGAATGATTTTTATGCCATGCTGAATGCACTCATACGCTTTTCTCTCTCGCAGCGGGGCTTCATTGTAGCCATCGCTGTTGCGGTTTTGGCTTTGGCATTACAAAAGCTTCAGGAACTGCCGGTGGAAGTATTGCCGGACCTGACAAAACCTACGGTTACCATCTTGACGGAAGCTCCAGGCTTTGCCCCGGAGGAAGTAGAAACCTTGGTTTCTGTGCCACTGGAGAATGCATTAATGGGAGTCAATGGGGTAACTCGTTTGCGTACGAAAAACGACATTTCCCTCTCCTTGATTTACGTTGAATTCGATTGGGATACGGACATCTACAAAGCACGGCAATTCGTACAGGAAAGACTGACAGGTGCCAGAGAAAACCTTCCGGAAGGTATCACCCCCTACATGACGCCCGTCGCATCACTCATGGGAGAGATTCTCTTTGTCGGGATAATGGACCCAAGCGGAAGAACCTCTCCACGAGACATTCGCACATTAGCAGACTGGACATTGTCCCGTAGCATCAAATCCATTCCTGGGGTCGCTGAAGTTCTTGCGATGGGAGGCGGGGTAAAACAACTGGAAATCCAGCCTATTCCTGAAGCCATGCTTCTCCACCATGTTTCATTTGATGAAATCCGCAATGCAGCCTCAAATTCCGTGAGTAATACAACAGGCGGTTTTCTCACCGAATCTGAACAGGAAATCATGGTACGAAACCTTGCCATGACTGTTGACCTTAATTCTATTGGAAAAACCGTCGTAAAACATGAAGGCAACCGGCCCATTTACATTGATAATGTGGCAAGGGTTTCCTGGGGCACAGAACCGATGCGTGGGGATGCAGCAATGGGCACGAAGAATTCCAATAATAATGAAATCAATTCAAAAGGGTATCCAGGAGTCATTCTAACGGTCACAAAATCACCTGGTTTTGACACGATTCGACTAACCAAAAAAGTGGAGGATACGTTGAGAAAAATGAAGGCCACCTTGCCGGAAGGAGTAGAAATTCATTCCATCTATCGTCAGGCAGATTACATCCAGTTGGCAATCGGCAACCTGGAGGAAGCATTGAGGGACGGTGCCATCATGGTCTCTGTGATATTATTTCTGTTTCTCTTCAACTTTCGGGTGACGTTGATTACTTTGACAGCGATCCCCTTATCCTTGGCCATCACCATACTGGTTTTTGACTGGATGGGATTGAGTGTAAACTCCATGACATTGGGAGGTTTGGCGGTGGCCATTGGGATGGTGGTGGATGATGCAATTGTGGATGTGGAGAATGTATTCCGCCGATTGAAGGAAAATGTGACCCTTCCTGAACCTCGAAACCGACTTGAAGTGATTGCGGATGCCTCCGCCGAGGTTCGTTCTTCAATCTTCTACGCAACGGTTCTGATTATTCTGGTTTTTCTTCCCCTGTTTGGACTGACAGGCGTGGAGGGTCGACTCTTCTCCCCTATTGCGATTGCAACCATCATCAGCATGGCGGGTTCCTTTCTGGTATCCTTGACAGTGATACCAGTTTTGAGCTCCTATCTTTTAAATCCTGGAAAAGAGAAAAGAACCAAGGAGTTCCTTCCAGTAAGACTCCTGAAAAGTGCCTTTTTTCAGACTTGGTTAAGACTATCCCTGAACCAACCGTTTCTGATCATTTTTCTGATCTTCTGTCTCGTGGTTTATTCGATTACAGAAACCCAACGTATGGGTGGGAATTTTTTGCCCTCATTCCGGGAACCATCAGCAGTCATCGCAACCACATCTGCTCCAGGGACATCCCTGAAACAAACGACAGACATGGCAAATACTGCATTGAATCGACTGATGGAAATCCCGGAAGTAAAAACGGCAGCCTACCGTGCAGGTCGGGCTGAAAAAGGCGACCATGTAGTGCCTGTTTCAACGGTGGAATTCGAAGTGGAATTTGATGACGATTCCGGACACCCCAACAAGGGTTTTGTTTATAAAGTTTTCAGAGGAAAAATGGAAGAATGGTTTGGAAAAGAAACATTTGCCGATGTCTCTACCCGCTCCCGCCAGGTTGTTCTGGATGCGATACGAGATACAATGAAGAAATTCCCAGGTACTTTCAGTGCCATGAGCGGACCATTAGCTGACCGAATTGGACACATGCTTAGTGGCGTTTCTGCAAAGGTTGCGATCAAGGTCTACGGAACGGATCTGGAACAATTGCGAATGATCGGAACAGAAATCGCCGAGATTGCCCGCGAAATACCGGGTTTGGAGGAAGCCCGCATTGAACAACAGGCATCCATTCCCCAACTACGGATTGAGTTTAATCATGAACGTGGCCAAGCCTGGGGAGTAACCCCGAGGTACTTAAACGAACAACTTTCCTCGTTAATTGGGGGTGAAGTTCTTACGGAAGTCTACGATCAGGAGAAAGTACACAACCTGGTTCTCCGCCTGCCTCCGGAACTTCGCAAAAACTCGGCAAAACTAGAAAACATCTACATCGATACCCCTTCCGGTAAACATATTCCGCTACATTACGTTGCCAATTTAAGAGACGCAACTGGCCCCAATGTGATCGAACGGGAAAATACACGGCGAAGATTCATTGTCGCCATCAACCCGACCTCCAGCAATCTCAATGCCCTGGTGGAACAACTAAAGAAGGACGTTGAGGAACAAGTTCATCTTCCCGAAGGCTACACCCTTTCCTTTGAAGGTGAATATCAGGCTCAATTGGAGGCAAAGGATAAGATTATGAAGGGCTCGATCATTGTCTTGCTCATTATCACGGTGCTATTGTTCGGATATTTTCGAAATAAAATGATGGTCGTGCTGGTATTAATGAATTTGCCCATTTCTCTGATTGGGGGCGTTCTGCTAACCCGGTGGACCCTGAACAACATCAGCATTGCCACACTGGTTGGGTTTATCGCAATTTCCGGAATTTCTGCCCGCAACACGATTATGCTTCTCTCCCACTACCTGCACTTGATGAAGCACGAGGGCGAATCCTTTACCAAGACGATGATCCAAAGAGGCACTCAGGAACGTCTCATTCCGATTCTGATGACGGCGTTGTCTGCCGGGATAGCGTTGATCCCGTTTGTTTTGGCCGCGGAAGAGCCAGGTAAGGAGATCCTGAACCCGGTAGCCATAGTCATTGTAGGCGGGTTGATTAGTACAACCTTGCTAGGGCTGCTGTTGACCCCGGCGATGTTCTGGGTGTTTTGCAAGAAGTCTACCGAGAGTGCTCTCAAGAACAATGCGGCGGCTTGCCAGTGAAAGCCAAATAATGAACGGACACAGTAAAGAAGCCCCAACGGGGCGTAACATGAGAGCCCAGGGTTCAACCCTGGGTATGATTTCCAACTTCGAAACAAGCCCCAACAGGGCGTAACACCATGCCGCAATCCCTCTCCAACATCCTAGTGCACGTGATTTTTTCCACAAAGAACCGTGAACCCATGTTGACTCCTGAAATCCGGGAAAGTTTGCACGGATACATCGCCGGAGTGATGGAAAACCTTAGTGGAAAATTACTGAAGGCCGGTTCGGTAGAGGATCACATACATCTGTTGCTGGTGCTTCCTCGAACCTCTTCGCCAGCCGATCTGGTCAAAGAATTGAAGATCGCCACCAATGCATGGTTGAAAGAACAGAGAAGGCGGTGGATGGACTTTCATTGGCAGGCAGGGTATGGGATGTTCTCGATCAGTCCTGCTCATAAGGAGGGATTGATCCGATACATTGAAAATCAGGAAGAGCACCACCGGAAAGTATCTTTTCAGGAGGAATACCGAAGATTGTTGGGCAAATATGGAATCGAATATGATGAGAAATATGTGTGGGATTAATTGGTATTACGCCCCTTCAGGGCTTGTTTTCTCTAAGGATCGAAGCCCCAGGGTTGGCACCCTGGGCTATCGAGTAATGCCCCGTTGGGGCAATATGGATCTGTGCTGGTCTGCCCAGGATTGGCAGGCTAAGTTGTATTGTTACTCCCTTTCAATACTTGGCATGTGGTTCATTGGTTACTCAGGTTTCGCACTCCGGGCTGTCTTTTTACGTCCCGTTGGGGCTTCGTATACGACTCCTCTCCTTTCGTCTTTAACCTCTTTTTGCCCTATTAATTTTCACAAACCAACACATACCAAAGGAAAAACATGAAACACATATCCATTCTCCTCACATCTTTTGCCGCGTTGCTTTTTGCTGCGGGGTGCTCTGACAAAGATCATGGGCACGATCACGACCATGGGCACGATCATGAGCATGGGGATCATACTCATACCCATGAAAAAAAGACACCCGGTCCTAATGGGGGAAGAATATTGACTTCTGTAGAGCCGCACCTGGAGTTTCTGGTTCGGGAGGATCGCAAGGTGCAGATTGCGGCTCTGACTGAGGATGCGAAAGCAGCTCCGGTTACGACCCAGACATTAACACTGACTGGTGGAGACCGAGCCAATCCGACTTCACTGACCTTTGCCAAAGAGGGAGATGTCCTGATTTCGGATAAGGCACTACCAGAAGGAAAGAGATTCCCCGTCATACTACAGATCAAAACTTCGCCTGATAGTTCAGCTGTAACGGACAAATTTGAGGTAAACTTTAGCAGTTGTCCCACATGTGAATATCAGGAATATGCATGCATCTGTGACCATACTCACCCTCATGACTGATTGGAGCAAAAATATCCTTCTGCTCTTAGGGCTTCTTCTCCCCTTTTCCCTGGTGGCAGGGTTAAAACCTGTCAAACCTGCCTCGCAGGAAGTGCCCGCGAAACGAGTACCACCGGGAATGGTCTATATTCCTGGCGGTGAGTTCTATCGGGGTACCCAGCCTCTGCCACCTGCGGAACGGGATGCTTTGCCAATTCGATCGATCAAGGTGAATGCGTTCTTCATGGACGCCACCGAGGTCACGAATGCTCAGTTTGCCAAATTTGTGGAAGAAACCGGGTACACAACCATTGCAGAAATCAAACCGAAGGCGGAAGATTTCCCCGGTGCAGATCCCTCCATGCTGGTTCCAGGGTCCGTGGTGTTCACTCCATCCAAGGATCGAGTTCAGAAATGGGCTCCAGGGAGCCATCTTCAATGGTGGCGTTGGCAGCCTGGTGCGTATTGGAAACAGCCCACGGGACCAGGAAGCAGTATTGAAGGCAAGGATGACCACCCGGTCGTGCATGTGGCCTGGGAAGATGCGATGGCTTATGCGAAGTGGGCGGGAAAGCGCCTTCCTACAGAAGCAGAATGGGAGTACGCTGCCCGAGGTGGTCTGGCGGGACAACTACACATCTGGGGTCCTGAAAAGACACCAGGAGGCAAACACATGGCCAATACGTGGCAGGGTCCTTTTCCAATCAGCAACTCTGAAGAAGATGGCTTTACTTGGTCCAGTCCGGTGAAGAGTTATGCCCCGAATCCGTATGGTCTCTATGACATGTCAGGAAATGTCTGGGAATGGTGCCTGGACTGGTATCGCCCGGATTACTACAAGGATTCTCCAGATGAAAACCCTTATGGCCCCAGAGACAGTTTTGATCCACTGGAACATGGCGTGCCCAAACGGGTTAGTCGCGGCGGTTCCTTTTTGTGCAGTGATGAATACTGCGTGAATTATCGAGTGGGCAATCGAGGGAGATCTGACCCAATGACAGGTTTGAATCATACAGGATTTCGCTGTATTCGGCCAGTTGGGAAAGATACAGTTCCGGTTGAACTTGGCGGAGTACCGCTCAAACAAAAGTAAGCCTTACCTCTGTCGCTTTCGTCGCCATTCGGCGAGATCCCATGGGTCTTCGGGTGGGGGCTCGTCTTTGACTGTCTTTTTAATGGTCTGGAAGAT
>CAYSOI010000150.1:0-9090 GCA_964432425.1 uncultured Opitutales bacterium
GGATTTTGCGTCCGCAGATAAAGCCTGCGCAGCATCGCACGTATTTGAGGCATCTGGATGCCTGGAGGTTCATTATTCACCAGCCACTCCAAATCACGAATGGCCTCGTCAATTCGATCTTGTGAAGCTAGCAGTACGGCCCGCATGGCCCGATTGTAAGCAGCTTCCTCATCAATGGCCAGAATCCCGTCTAGGTATCGGATCATGGAGGTCGGATCCTCTTGCATTTCCGCTACGTTGTAGAGGTTGTGCAGCATCCGAATGATGATATCCTTCGGTTTGGCAGGTTGGATATCCTCTTCGTCCAAGGATTGCCCGGAGATTTCACTGGCTTCTCTAAGAGTAATAATTTTCCCGGAGTTAAAGACATCGACCAAGGTTGGCGTCTTGGCCTTTTCAGGGTGAAAGGCTACCATGAAATGCCTGGGAATGGCGACTCCATACACTGGCAGTTCCATACGTTTGGCAATTTCGATAAAGAGAACGCAGAGTGTAATCGGCAGCCCTTCACGATCATCCAACACTTCATTGATATAGCTATTGGAACGATGGTAGTAATCCAGGTCACTGCCATGAAAGCCTTGCTCAATAAATAGATAAGAAATCAATGCATCCAATTTCTCCCGGTCTGTCGCACATTTCGGCAGTCCCTTGAGTAACTTTGAAGAAATCCGGTCTACTCTTCTTAAATAGGGAGTCGTGGGCAAATGAGGGTTATCCAGGCGTGAGAGATGTAAGGTGGCGTCCAGAAGTTGAACGGGTTGGTCCTTCTCGGGATTGAGAGCCTTGAGAATCTCTTGTAGAGTGAGTTGTTCGTGGAGCGTCTCGGCCAACTTTTCTATCTGTGCCGCTTCCTTCTGTAATAGTTTCGCCTGATGACGGAGCACTTCCGGTGTGCGGGAATCTGAATCCAATAACTCCTTGAAAAATTCGGAATCCAGTGGAGGGAGTTTGCTCAAGTCCTGAGCTTCCAGCATATTGCGAACTTTGGAAACCAATCTTCGTGGAGGCGTCGTCTGGGGAATGTCATCCCCAAAACGAAAATTGCGAAACTCTGCGGTAGGGTTGCGAAATTTCACCAAACCAAATGTACCTGGGCTCAGCCGGGTGTCCTTAAACTCAATGACTGTTGTGCCATTTACAGAACAAACCATTTTGCCTTTGTTGTAATCGACACGAATCTTGTTCCATTCACCTGGATGATAAGCATCGTTTTGGATTGTTTCGAGAATGCTCCAGTTGAGAACATCCGGCCCGGCAAATCGGGTTAAACGCAACGCTCCACTGGTCGGGTAAAAGCCGTAGTGCGAATCCTTACCATCGTAATAAAACGCTATACCCGCAGCACCTGATTCATCATGAAGCTTCACCTCCACCTCACAAGCAAACTTATCTTCTGGAGGAGTCCGCGAAGAAATACAAATGGTTCGCCCACCAAATCCAGTTCCACGCCCTGAGGCAATAAGAGAACCCGCCCGTTGCCTCCAATCGCCATCCATGTGTACCGTCCATTCCTCAGGGTCGATGGCACCAATCGTTAACCAGTGATCAATCTTGATCGGATTGGGGTTCTCCAGATGTGGCTTTAAGCGGTTGATGGGAACAGCAAACCCCATCGCCGCCCCACTTTTGATCGCAATCACTCCGCATACCCTTCCCTCCAAATCCAGAACCGGAGACCCGCTCGATCCAGGCTCAATCGGCATTGCCAGTTGGATCATATCAATCCCATCCACATCCCTTGTCGCTGCCATCACTCCTTGACTCACACTGAATTCCAGCCCGAGGGGGTTCCCGATGGCAAATAAGCTTTGCCCTAACTTGAGTTTGGAAGAATCCCCCAAGGGCAATACGGGCAAACCTTTCGCCTTGATCTTGACCAAAGCCAGATCCCGTTTCTCATCTCTGGCCAGAATCGCTTCTGGTTCATAACTTTTTCCATCCGCAAAACGCACGGTGAAGCTCCGGTGCTGCCCGATTACATGAAAGTTTGTGGCGATAATTCCATCTTCGCTCACGACAAACCCCGTTCCTATCCCAGATTCAAGACCCTTTCGATCTGCAGAAGAGATCACCACAATCGATTGGCGAACCTTTTCGGCCAGTTCTTCCACAGAGGAATCCGCACAAAACGTTGATTGCAAACATGTCGTAGAGAGAACGAAAAAGAAGATCAGTGGATTGAAACGCATAAGCCAAGAGCAAAAATATATAATCAATAGAGGGCAACCTCCATTCATGCCCTATATTTTGTGAATCCATTTAGTTCTTGAAAAAGGGAATCCAGGCTGAGTATGTTAGTTTAAACCAAACTCTCCACGGCAGGCACCTCCCTTCTTTGTTCTGCTGGAGAATAAATCCCCGGAAACAACGGTTTTTAAACGAATAGAACAAGATTACCAATCCATGGACAAATGTAGTGCAGGAGTACTGGTTGTTGAAGATGATGATGTCGCCGCCGACGCATTAATCCGAACGTTTAAAAGGTCTGGGTTACAACCCAATTTCACACATGTGGTGAACGGTGTTCAGGCCATTCGTGCACTTGAGGAAGACGAGGAATTGCGAAATGGCATTGTCATTCTTGACCTCAATCTTCCCTTCATGGATGGCTTTGAGTTTCTGGAAGAAATCCGGAGCACCCCCAAGCTCAAGGACCTCCTGGTTTATGTCCTGACAACCTCTGAATATGAACGGGATAAAAAGCAGGCGAAAAGCTTCGGAGTGGCCGGTTACTACGTAAAAAGATCGGATCTGCGAGACCACAAGCGGATGGTCGAGACAATTAAACCGATGTTTCCTACTACGGTTTATTCTCAAAACACCAAAAAGCCGACAAGATCCCCGTTCGTGCTAGTCGCTCCCACAGGGAAAACCCACAGCCCTCTGCCCGATAACGCCCAGAAAATCCTCCTGGTCGAGGATGATGCCATTTTTCAGCAACAAATCAAAAGACTCATCGGGGAAAACTGTAAAGTCTTCATCGCTCCAAACCTCAAAGCAGCAAGGCGTAGCATCCACTCCAGGAAATTTGATTGTGTGCTACTGGATTACCGCTTGCCAGATGGAGATGGCACCGAACTAATCGAAGATCTTTCCAGTAAATACATCCCCTGTATCCTACTTTCTGCACAAGGCTCAGAACGAGTAGCGTCCGAAGCCTTCAAACTCGGCTGCCATGATTACCTCATCAAAAGTGAAATCGGGAAAGGGATGTTGCTCGACTCCATTGACGCTGTCATCGACAAAGCGAAAACCCAGATGGAGTACGAACGCAACAGAGAAGGATTGGAATCTTTTGTGCAAACCGTTTCTCATGACCTGAAAGCGCCACTCTCAGTCATCATCGGCCAAAGTCACATGGCCAAAGATGACATTGTGAAACAGAAATTCGAGAAGCTGGAAGACGCACTCGATTACATCATCAAGGCGGGGAAAGAAATGCACAACCTTCTGGATGCACTTCTTGAGTACTCCACCCAATGCCCTGAACTCAAAGCCAATGAAACCGATCTCAATCAAGTACTGAATAGTGCCAAGCATGTACTGATGCAGGATATCGACAGAAGCGGGGCCAAAATTGAATCCCATCCAGAAACCCTGCCCACAATCTATGCAGACGGCATTCTGCTGGTTCAACTTCTCCAAAACCTCATCGGTAACGCCATCAAGTACTGCACGGACTCAACCCCGGAAATCATTGTTGCCGTGGATTACCCTGAGGAGAATGATCTGCCCATCACCATGGAAGTTCGGGACAATGGCATTGGTATTCCCAAAAAGTTCCACCAAAACGTATTCAAACCCCTCTTTCGAACCAAACAGAAGAAAAAGGAAAAAGGATTTGGAATCGGACTGGCCACCTGCAAACAGATTGTCCAACTTCATCACGGCGACATCTGGGTAGAAGACAATTCCAGAGGAGGCAGCTCCTTCTTTATTACTATCCCCAAAAATCTGGACGAATACTGATTGTACCCCACATCTGCTGCTTCTGGAGCCACAACACAAAGACAGCCGAACAACGCTGAAAATTTCGTAACTTTCCACTTGCCCCTCTGGTAAAAAAGGTTTTCCTCCTGCCGCCTTATGATCAAGAGAAACGACAAATCTGGAGCAAAAAAATTCCGCAAGGAACTCAAACGCAAGAAAGTAGCGAAAGCTATGGCCCGTGCTGGAAAAGGCATTGGTGGAGCAAAAGATTAACGCCCACCCTTGCCCTTAGTTCTATTGCACCGCAAATCAAGTTTGCGGAACGAAATAACGTGCAAGAACCTCATCCTAAAGGAATCGGGGTAAACTTGTCTCTGTCCGATTGACTTCTGATTCGGATTGGCTTTGATATATTACTAAAGTCGTTCCATCCAAATATTCAGATTCCCAGATTATGGACAAGCACCTGAGCCCTTTGCTATTTCTTCTTTTCCTCTGGCAACTCCTTGCCACCCAACTTTCGGCCCAAGCCGTCAGAATAACAGACGGCACTATTTTTGAGAAAGCCATCCTGCCCATTCTGCAGGAAAGATGCATGAACTGTCATGGCCCCACCAAGGCCAAGGGGAAACTACGATTGCACACCCGGGAATTCATCGAAAATCACGAAGATCTCATCATTCCCAGAAACCTGGATGACAGTGAACTCATCTACCGGATTGCTCTCCCCCTCAACGATCCCGATGATGAAAAGATGCCTCCATCGGATGAACCCAACCAAATGACAGCCGATGAAATCTGGTTGATCAAATGGTGGGTCTACAACGGAGCTTCCTACGAAACCAAGCTCTCTGAAATCCCCAACACTGATGTCGGCAGAGACCCCTTGTTGAGAGTCCTCCATCACTACGCGTTGCATCCACCAGGCTCCAGTCAATACAAAGCTCCACCAGAGCCATCCCCTCCACCGGCAACGACACCCACCCCAGCCCCGACAACCGCACAAACTGCCACCAATACAAATGGACCAAGACAATGGGGCAGCCTCTACGAAGAAGCGATCCATCCACTATTTGAATACAACTGTGGCAAATGCCATGGTGAAAGCCGAGCCAGTGCCAAACTCCGTTTGCACACCGTGGAAGGTATCCAAACCGGTGGCAAAAACCCACCGCTCATGGTTCCGGGGAACCCCCAAAACAGCCTCTTGGTTCAACGCCTCCATATGCCCGAAGGCGACGATAGCCGGATGCCACCCACGGAAGAAAATCGCCAACTCAAGCCACAGGAAATCCAATTAATCGAATGGTGGATTCGATCCGGGGCCAAATTTGACACACCTCTAACCTCAGCTCCTAGAAACTTGGTCGATACCATAAAAGCCGTCATTGCAGAAGCTGATGCAAGGAAAGCGGCTGCCACAGCTGGCCCAACTGTTGTCTTTAAAGTCAAGGAAGCCGACGCCGCAGGAATGGAAGCCGTGGAAAAACTGGGCGTCCGAGTTGTCAAAAGAGCACCAGGCTCTAATGCCCTTGCCGTTCATTGCGATGATAGAGCTTCCGAAATCAACGATCAGTCCCTGGCCATACTGGCTGGCATCGCACCACAAATTGTCTGGCTCAATCTTGCCAAAACCCGAATCTCTGACAACGGCTTGGGAATTCTTGAAAAATTCACAGAAGTCCGACGTCTTCACCTCGATCGAACCAAAATCGGAGACGAAGCCATTGCTCATATTCAAAAACTCCCCAAGCTGGAATACCTTAACCTCTTCGGCACCGATGTCAGTGACGCTGGTATTCGCCAGTTAGCCAGCCTGCAAAACCTCAGGAAACTGTATACCGCCCAAACCAAAGTCACCCAAGCCGGAGTGACGGCACTTAAACAAGCCAAACCGGAACTCGTGGTCGTCTCCGGACTCCGAACCATTCCCGATGAGCCTCCCCCCGATGGCATTGGAGCCGTCGTGGGTGCAGGTGCAGCCGGTGCTGCAGCAGGCCCCAGAGTTGACCCCACTCCGGTAAACACCATGTGCCCCATTAAGCCTGATCGTCGTATTGCCCCCAACCGCACCAGCGTATTTGAAGGCAAAACCATCGGGCTATGTTGTGGACGTTGCCTGGCACTTTTTGATGACAATCCTTCCGCATACATCGACAAAGTCATTATCACCCGCCAGCCCGCGGCCATGGCGAACAACCCTGCCACACCAGCGGCCAAACCTGCCACCCCTGAAAAACCAGTAAAAGTCAACTTAGGCCAGAGAACATGGACCAATACAGATGGCCGAACATTGCAGGGCATCCTCTTTACCATCAGCGGCCCCAACGCAGTCATCAATGTAAGTGGAAGAACATTTCGGGTCCCCATTACCAATCTCTCCGAAGCAGACCAGCAATACATTACTCAGTGGAAACAAGCCAAAGGCATGCGTTAAAAGCCACCAGCAAACCAGTCCAAACACAAAAAGCTAACGGCTACCAGCGAACAAGCGAATGGAACGCATCCCCAAGTGGTTGATCAATGGAGTATTGGGCATCATTATCCTGATCCAACTTGGTTTGCTGCTCCTGATGCACAAGCCTAACCTCCTGCGAAATTCCCTACAGCAACAAATCAATCAGGAAACACATCCCCACAACCTGAGTCTGGAACTGGGCAACTTGGAATTCTCCCCATGGAACCGCCTCTACTGTTGGGACCTGGAACTACGTTCAATAGACACACCCAATACCCCCCTGGCTGAAATCAAAGAAGTTCGCATCGAAATTGCTCCACTTTCCCTGCTTACCGGGAAACCCCAGGTAGCGGGCATTGAGCTTCGCGGTGCCAGAATGATCTGCCCTGCCATTTACTCCCCTACAGGCACACCGGAAGAAGTTCTCAAGGACTTGTCCTGCAATATCCGCATTGCAAACAAGAAAGTCCGGCTGAATGAGGTCAGCTTTCGCCTCCACAATGCCACCATCTCCTCAACCCTACGCGAAGGCCCTCCAATACAACTCCCCAAGGCCAAACCCACCACGCCAGAGAAACCCCTACAGCAGACCATCAATCAAACCCTGGCCAAACTTTACACCCTCAAGCCCTACCTCGCCAAACTGGAGAACCCCACACTCCACCTCACCGCACGAAGCAACGGTCACATTGATGCCGAACTCGACGCCAACAGCCTCCAAATCCCGGAAATTTTCTCCTCTGACCACATCTCCCTCTACACCCGGATCGACACCAACCTCGAACAAATCCAATTTAAAGCTCCCCTTACCGCCAAGCTCGACAACACCCTCTTCAGAAAACAAATCCGGGCCACACACGTCCACCTACAGTACAGCATCCCCGACGATATTCAGAAAAACGGATTCAAGGCATTCCCCTTCGAAACCAAAGTCTCCACAACCGAAATTCTTTACAATGCTGAACCCGTGGGACGCTTCATCGGAGACATTCGACTGGCCGACCTCAACAACCTAAACCTTCTCGGCACACTCGGCCTTCGAAACAGCTACCTCGCCATTGACACCCAGGTCCAACTCGATCAACGCACCGCACAAGTCCAATCAAAGATCAAACTCCACCAAAACGACCTACAGCACCTCCACGCCTTCATCCCCAGAAAATACCTTCAGGTTGTAAAATTCCGCAACCCCATTGAAGGATCCCTCAAAGCGAACATCTCTCCAGGGTGGAAACCCACAAGTGCCGAATTCTCACTCCAAACCGGACAACTCGTTGCGATGGATGTTCCCATTGCCAAACTAGAAGCGACCGGCAACTACTCACCCGGAGAACTCCAACTCCAACACTTTGCAGTACAACTCAAGCCCGGCAACGTCACGGGCAGCCTTCACCAAGATCTCAACACTCTCGATTATCGACTCCTTCTGGACGGCGAATTCTTCCCCTATCAAATCAACCCATGGATGGAAGATTGGTGGGAAGACCTCTGGGCCAGATTCCGGTTTACCGGCCTACCCGTGAAGGCAAACTTCAGCCTCGAAGGAAAATGGGATACACTCAATAAACGAGACATCTTTGGAGAAGCCACCATCGACAACGCCAGCTACCGGGGCGTCCCCTTCACACAACTGAAAGGACGTCTCCGGAGCATTCCCAAATACACTGAACTCTTCGACCTCAATGCCAAACTCAAAGAAGGCTACGCCAAAGGCACACTCTCATGGATTCTTCACCCCACAAAACGAAACCGGCTCACCTCACAGCGCTTCTCCCTCCAGGGAAAACTACTCCCCGAAACCGCTGGTAAACTCTTCGGAAAAGAAGTCACCGAAGCCCTCCAGGACTTCAAAGTCGCCAAACCTGCAAAAGTGGAATCCTCCGGCGTAATTTATGGCAGAGAGCCGCCCGCATTTGTAGGCAGAAACCCAACAGATGCCTTCGCAGTATCCTGTCAGACCGACGAACTCACCTACCAGTCCATCCCACTCAAAAACCTCGACCTCTTCCTCCACGCCAGAGGACCAGCTCTCACCATCCGCCCACTCAAGTTTGACTTTGCCCAAGGCTCTGCCGAAGGCTGGCTAAAGCATCGCCCCTCACCAGCAAAGGAATCCCCACTGGAAATCTCCATGCAATTCCGTGACCTCAACAAAAAGCAAGCCCTCGAACATTTATCCCTAAACCCACGGCTCAAAAAGCAAATCACCCCACCAGCCAAAGACAGCAGCAACAAAGCCATCATCGAATCCATGCAGGTTCACGCCATTGGAAACCCCGACGAAATCTCCAGCTTTCAAGGCAAAGGCAAGTTCAACCTCTTCGACCCCGACCTCGCCAAAGTCAACATGCTCAGCCTCCTCTCTAAAGAATTGACCGCCCTCACCCTCCCACTGATCTCCTACCGCTTCAACCGCATGAAGTCTGATTTCACACTCAAAGACAAAAAACTCGTTATCGCTCCCGACCCACTCCTCATTACCGGCCCCAATGCCAAAGTCGAAGCCACTGGCAACCTCCACCTCAAAACCCAAGACCTCAATTTCCGGGTAAAACTCTTCCCCCTCGGTATCCCCCTTGCAGGCATCCTTGAAATGCGACTGGGAGGCAAACTCAATAAACCCAAATGGAACCCCACCAATTCCCCCGCCTCCCCAAAAAACTAAAACCATTTCCCCCTCCCAAAATCCCACATCTTGA
>CAYSOI010000151.1:0-9071 GCA_964432425.1 uncultured Opitutales bacterium
GCCGGTTCATAGAAGTGGGCTCCTTTTAAATAGATGCCATGATCTCCCAGCATTTCTCCGTGGTCGGACATGAAGATGACCAAGGTGTTCTCCAGTTGGCCTGTCCTCTTGAGAGCGTTGAGCATTCTGCCAACCTGTTGGTCGATTAAGTCACACATGGCAAAGCAGGAGGCTCGGGCAAGACGATGGTCTAGATCGGACATTTCCGCAAAGGGGTAACCTCCATAGGCTTTGCGATGTTCCCGGAGTTGCCAGGGCGGCTTGTTGTCAAGTTCGCCGGGGGTGAAGACCGGCAAGGGGATCTCATGCAGCCGGTCGGTGTAGCGGTCAAGGAGTGATTTCGGGGCATCAAAGGGGTGATGCGGATCAAAGAAATTGACGGAAAACAACCATGGCGAAACCTCTTTGGCCCGTTTTTCCATAAATTGGATCGCCATTTCTGCACACCAGGTGGTTTGGTGATCTTCGACCTCAGGACCATACGTGACATGGGCACTGTCAGGGTGGGGGGCTTCAGTGTATGTTTTGCCACGGCTCTTTAACCACTGGTGATAGGCATTGGTTTCCCAGCCATTGCCTGAATGATGAGACCAGTGAAACTCGGTGTACCCGTCATCTATACGACGTTCTTCGACCGGGCAGACGCTGGGATTACATGGAGATAAGTGCAGTTTGCCCGCCAGACCACAGGTATACCCTGCCTCCGCCAGTACCTTGGTTATCAATCGTTCCTCTTCGGGAATCTCCTGCCCGTTTTGCCTGCAACGTGTGGTCCGTGGATAACGCCCGGTTAGAAAACTGGCCCGACTCGGAGTACACACCGGACTTTGGCAAAAAGCATTTTCAAAGTGCACGCCTTCTTTCGATAACTGGTCCAGGACCGGGGTGTTTACAAATTGATTGCCATAGCAACCCAGCGTATCCCAACGCTGCTGATCCGTACAGATCCAGAGAATGTTTGGATGGGAAGACATGGACAGTCTTTCTGTTGCTTGGTTCTCGTCATGCAACAGAAAATTACCTTGCACTCAAAGGCGGGGAACACAAGCTTTCGGGTGCTTTTAAATAATTATGATTGCAGTAACAGATTATCTGATTTCCCGCCCCCTGAGACCTTTCTTTAAGTTCTTCGTATTTCTTGCTTCGATTTCTACTTTCGGTCTCTTTAGTGGAATGGCTCAAGGCCAGGTGACTCCCAGTGACGTGGATGCGACTGCGAATACTGCAAACGAAACTGTAGAGGACCCGAACCTTGCTGAGAATGTAGGCGGAGAAGCGGACAGCCTCGGGCTTCAGCGCCCTGTCGAGCTTGGAGAGCTGCCCTTTACGACGACTTTTCTGCTCAATTCCCGGATGGTTCGGACCAGCAACTATTTGAAATCCGAGCAATCGGCGTTGATTGATCAGTCGCTGGTTTATGAATTGGGAGGCACGGTCAATCTCAGCGTTTCCGAAATGACTCTCTTCGGGCATCAGGTCAATCCCAGCCTGAGTCTTACCCATATGCGTTTTTTCAATCGGAAGCTGGCAGACATTCTCGACTTCGAAACGCAAATTGCCGCCTTTTCTCTGGCAGTTCCGATCAACGAAACTTTAACATTCACTCCAGGCTTGGATTACAATCGTCTGATTTCTCCGGGTGGCAATGAGCATAAGTTCCACGGTACGGGAGCCAGCTTTAACATCGTAAAGATGATCCCTCATGGAGAAAAAGGGATGTTCATAGTTGTTGGAGGCGGTAAATTTAACTGGTCCAATGGAGATGCCATTCTCAATCCCGATGGTTCCTACACCATCCCTACCGAAGACATCCTGTTTCCCGGTCTCCCTGTCCGGACAGAAGATGAACAAGACCGCTGGGATGCCATCTTTAATCTTTCATACATGTACAACATCGAAGGCGGAATCATTATCAGTCCAAGCATTGGCGTCATGTCCAGCAATTTTGTGGTCAACCGAAATGATGGCCGTCACGACTACACCTATTCGGCAGGAGTTACAGTGAGCAAAACCTTCTTTGAGGCATTAAACGTCGGTATCTTTGGAAACTATACTTGGAAAGATATCAACGATGTGGGCAGAGCCAACCTCATTCAGGAGTACGAAAACTTTGATTACGGATTGATGCTGGGCTACAGCAAATCCTTCTAATCGAAGTCTGCCAAACTTACCAGGGAAGTTCTTCACCCTCTTCTCCAAAGAACTTCCCTGAATCCTCCGGGGTGAACTTTCTCACGTTTTTGAGAATTCGTTCGACTGACTCCTCAACAGAATACTTGGCCTCCGGACCGCCCATATCGGTCCTCACCCAACCAGGGCTGATCGAGATGACCGTGATCCCGTACGCCGCCAAATCAATGGAAGCCTGTTTGGTCAACATATTCAACGCTGCTTTACTGGCTGAATAAGCAATGGCTCCACCCAATTGCGAATGACCTCTCAAGGCAATGCTCCCCAGCCGGGAAGACACATTAATCACCATTTTGTCAGCTCCTCTTCTCAGCAAAGGCAACCCCTGTCGTAGCACCAGCATCGCCCCGACGACATTGACTTTGTAAACCTTTTCCATCGATTGGGCATCCACTTCCGCCATAGTTCGCCAATCGATGATCCCAGCATTGTTGTACAAACAATCGACCGGCTCACCATCGGCCAGAAGTTTCTCCATCACCGCTTGAATCGATTCCTCAGATTCTACATCCAATGCTTCCAGTCTCAACTGGTCAGGAAAACTCGCCGCCAAACTTTGCAAGGCCTCGGCATTTTCTGGTTTCCGGCAGGTTGCCAGCACCCGACTTCCTGCATTCAGCTCCTGTTTTGTCAGCTCCAAGCCGATTCCGCGACTGGCTCCAGTGATCAATACATTCTTCATAATAGGAATTTCTGCTTGCGAACTTCCCTGTGCTCTTTGACCTAGTCCAGCAAATTTTTAAATACAAAAGCCTCTCTACATGAAAACACGTAAACTTGGAAACACAGACGTCGAACTCTCCGTTATCGGATTTGGAACCTGGGCCATCGGAGGTGGTAACTGGGGAATGGGCTGGGGAGACCAGGATGAAAAAGACTCCATTGCTGCCATCCTAGAAGGTCTGGACCAAGGCATCAACTGGATCGATACGGCTCACGCCTACGGGTTTGGCGAATCCGAATCCGCCGTTGGAAAAGCCGTCAAGGAATACGGAGGTGAAGTCTTCGTCGCGACCAAATGCGGCGTCCTTCCCAAGGAAGATCGTTCGCCCTACCGTTTTATTTCCCGCAAGACCATTTTTGAAGAAGTGGAAGGCTCTCTGAAACGCCTCCAAACCGATTGCATCGACCTCTACCAAATCCACTGGCCGGAGCCGCAGGAGAATGTGGAGGAAGGCTGGCAAGCCTTGTTGGATCTTCAAAAAGAAGGCAAAATCCGCCATCCGGGAGTCTGCAACTTCTTTGAAAACGAACTCAATCGAGCGGAATCCCTCGGGCACGTGACATCCAACCAGCCGCAATACAGCTTGCTGGATCGTCGCATCGAGCCCGATGTGCTCAACTGGTGCCGCGAAAAATCAACCGGATTGCTCACCTACAGCCCCATGCATTCTGGTCTTCTTACAGGAAAAGTCTCCCGCGAATGGTATGAATCCCTTCCGAGCAACGATTGGCGAAAGCACAAAAAGGATCACCCTGTCACCAAACACCTGCAGGAACCGAACCTGGAAAACTTCCTCGATTTTGTGGAAAACCTCAAAACCATTGCCGCAGAATCCGACTACACTGTCGGGCAGCTTGCCGTTGCATGGGTGTTGAGCCATTCCGAAGTGACTTCCGCCATTGTCGGCGCCCGCAAGCCTGGACAAATTGTCGAGACCGCTCAAGCCGCAGAATGGGAACTTTCCCAGGACGAACTTGACCGCATCGAAAACGCCTGCTCAGAATTTGCTCAAAACGTGAAGTAAACATTCAAAGAACATCCATGCCCATCTACGAATACTACTCTCCGGATACTCACAAAATCTACAAGTTCTACGCGACCTCCATCTCACAGAAGGACCTCATTCCCAAGTGCCCCGATGGAGAAAACCATCGCATGCAGAGAACGCTTTCCGCCTTTGCCATCACCGGCAAAACCAGGAAGTCCAAAAAGGAAGGGGAAGAACCCTTGTCTATGCAGGACGACGATATCAACATGGAAGATCCTCGGGTTCAGGCCATGATGAAGGAGATGGAAAGAACTGTGGATGGCATGGACCCGGATAATCCAGACCCTCGGGTTATGGGCAGCTTACTCCGCAAAATGGGGGATACCATGGGTGAGAAGTTTGATGACCAGATGGAAGAGGTCGTTAGAAAACTAGAAGAAGGGCATGATCCCGACACATTGGAAGGGGACCTGGATGGCATCCTTGGTGAAGATGCAGGAGGTGATCCCTATGCTGATCCAATGGGGATGGGAGGAATGGCCGGATTAGGGGCGGAAATGGGACCGCCGCCCCCCAACGCTCCCAAGAAAGAAAAAGAACCTCGGGGCTTCGATATCCGGGGAGAAAGTAAACGCCTTTTGCGAAGGATGCGCCCTCCAGTTCGAGACCCCAAACTCTACCAATACGAATAATGGAAAAAGCTCTTCAAGTTCGCATCGAAACAGGTAGGAAAGCCATCTTGAATCAGGTGGAATACCTGACGAAAAACCTTGGCAAAGTGCAGAGTGAATGGAAATCCGATAACAGCCGGGTCACCAAAGTGGATTACAACATTTCCGAGTACCTCAAGCATCACATCCTCGAATTGTATCCACTCGATCAATATTTCAGCGAAGAAAGTCAGGATGCTGATGAATCTATCGCACTGGAAAGCCGGTTTGCCTGGGTGGTGGACCCTGTTGACGGCACCAATAACTACGCCACCGGGATCGCTTCCTGCTGCATATCCATGGCCATCCTTGAGGAAGGAATGCCTGTCTATGGCTTTATTTATGACCTAAGTCGCAACACGCTGGCCGAGGGCGGCCCTGGATTCGGTCTTCTGGAAAATGGCAAAAAGATCAAACCACTGAAAGCTGAGACCTTGGGAGAACGAAGCATCATCGGTGTACATTTCCCCATTGGTCCCCGATATGCCGACCTTCTTCGCCCATGGATTGAAAGAATGCGGCTAAGATCCCTCGGCAGCGGTGCCCTCAATTTACTGCATGCCGCAACGGGACGAACCGATGGCGTCATCGACTTCACAGTCCGCATCTGGGACATCGCTGCGGGACTTGCCTTTGCTCAGGCCAGCAAACGCCAGTACCATTTCCTTGAGTTCAATCCATTGCCGCTCAAAGAGTTCAGTGTCAACATGCCCATGACCCCCTACTTCTGCGGCACTGACAGCTTTTGCGAAGAAACCCGCCGACTCCTGAAGCTGTAACTTCTATTTCTTCTCCAACTGACTTCGTTTCAGCTGAAGCTCGTAGACCTCTTTCCCTTCAATTGTGATACACTTGAAGGTGACAGTCGGGTCCTCAATCCCCTGCACAAACTCCAGTTGACCGAAGAAGTTTCCTTTATTGTAGGAGAAAATCGCCTGCTTCTTTGTGCCGTGGGTATGGTTATTGGTCAGCTTGGAGGTTTCAAATTCATACAGTGTGTATCCATTTGGTCGCTTAATCTCATAAACATCCGTTCTATGCCGATCTGCGGAGATCAGGATCACGCCTCCAATCTTCTCCTGATCAATCAGTGAAAAGATCTCTTCCCGTTCCTCTTTCACGCCCCACCAGGAATCCTTTCCACCTTTGTCTGCGGTCTCCGTCCAGAGGGTTCCCGAGGCAATCACTTTAAATGTCGCGGTAGATTCCTGAAGAGATTTCAGAAGCCATTCCTTCTGCTTCGGCCCTAGCATGGTCCCTTTTTTAAAGTCCCGGTAATAACGACCATCGGTCATGAAGAAATCAATGTCTCCGTAGCTGAACTTAAACCAGCAGCCTGGATACTCCTCACCATTGCCAAAGCCCGGATTGGCCCAATTTTCCTTAAAAACTCTCCAAACGGGAACTTTCCAATCGGGTTTGAATGGATCCAGTCCACCTGCCGAGTCATTATCACCAAAATCATGATCATCCCAAATGGCATAGATCGCGGTGGAGGCAGACATGTTTTGGTACTCCGGGCGAAGCTGGCGACGGTAGTAATAGACTCTCTGCAAGTTACGATCCTTGGGTTTGTCCATGTACAGATTGTCCCCTAGAAAGAGGAACATGTCTGGGTTCTGGTCAGCAATGGTGTTCCAAATGTATTCCTTCGGATGATTGTAACGGGAACCCCCACCAAAGGCTAAACGAACAGTCGCTTTCTGATCCTTGGTCGGGGCGGTGCGAAAGTTGGCATTTTTCAAAGGAATTTCGCCCTGACTGTCCGAAAGCTTGTAGGAATATTTCGTAAGAGGGGACAGACCGCACACCTTGATCTTCGCCGTCAAATCATCCTTTGCCGAAGTTTGTGCAGACGCCTTGGAAACACTTATTCCTGCCGGATCAAAGATTTCCACCGAGATCTTCTCCGGTTTCGGAGTTCTCAACCAAACCACCGCCGAACTATCCGTAACCGAACTCAACATCGGCCCACCAAACAACCTCAGCTTGTGCTTCTTTACCAACTCCTGAAAAGATTCCTTCTGGTAAACCTTAGCCAGCGAACCATCCTTGTCCTCCGCATTCATGATATGCTCAAACAGCCAAGGCTCCACCTCTCCCAAAACTGGCATGTCCGGCGGCGTCACAATCGGTGGCTTGGATTGAAGAGGCAGGGTGATGAAAAGTAGGACAAAGAAAGGATAGCTTGATTTCATAAAGGCGTACATTGAGAGGATTTACCTGGTTTGTCGAGAGCCGGAAACTTGACGAATGGCTGGATATGTGGAAAGTAGGATCACTATGCAAACTGTCATTGAGATGCCCGACTCCTTGTACAAGAAAGTCAAAGCTTCTGCTGCACATAAAGGCGTGCTGGTTGATGACTTCGTGCAAACGGCCTTGGCCTCTGCCACAAAAGATACTTCAGCTGACTCTCTGGATAACCAACAAGACGAACAACTCAAACGGGCGGAATCATTCTACCAATCACTGGATGGCAGAAGTCAGTCTTCCCCGGTAGGTCATTTGGATCGGGATCAACTTTATGACCGCAAGTGCCTTCTTTGATAGCAATATCTTTCTGTATGCCGTTTCAGAGCACCCTGACGACATTGCGAAGAAGCAGATTGCACGAGACCTGATTCGGGAAGTACCCTTTCTTGTTTCCACACAAGTTCTTCAGGAATTTATCGCGGTCGCTTTAAACAAACCCAGATTAAATGTAAGTGAAGCTGGGATTGATGCATTCATTGAACTGTTTGTTCCTGAACAAGTTGTGCCCATGTCCTTGGAAATCGTTACACGCAGCCTCGAAATTCGACGAAAATGGAAACTCTCCCATTGGGATGCCAGCATTATTGGTGCTGCTCTGCAAAGCGGATGCAATATCCTCTACAGTGAGGACCTGCAACATCAGCAAAAGATAGAAACCCCACAGATCAAAAACCCTTTCCGTCGCTTGTGAGTTCACCGCAATCCTCTGTCTCCATCCTTCTTCCATTTTACGAGGCCGCCCAAACCCTGAAAGAAGCGATCCTGAGCATTCGGTCGCAAACTTATCGCAATTGGGAACTACACCTTCTCAATGACGGCTCCACGGATGCAGGGCCCGACATTGCTCAAGAGTTGTCCTCCATGGATTCCCGTATCCAGCTACACCACCTTTCTCATGGAGGCATTGTCAACGCCTTGAATGTCGGCCTTGAGCGATCCAACGCTCCCTTCATTGCCCGGATGGATGCCGATGACATTTGTCATCCCCAGCGTTTGGAAAAGCAAGTCAACTACCTGGAGCAAAACCCAAAGATTGGCTTGGTGTCCTGTCAAGTGGAGCACCTTGCCTCCGAGTCTTCGCAACAAGGCTACGCAGAGTATGTGCATTGGATCAACTCCCTCATGACCCCGGAATCCATCCACCTGCAACGATTCGTCGAATCCCCCTTTGCTCATCCATCGGTAATGTTTCGGCGGGAGCTTACCAACCTGCATGGAGGCTATCGGGAAGGGGACTTCCCGGAAGATTACGAGTTGTGGCTGCGTTGGATGGAAGCAGGTGTCCAAATGACCAAAGTGCCACAAACCTTGCTCCAATGGCGAGACCTCCCCAATCGCATGTCCCGACAAGATCCCCGCTACCGGCTCGAAGCCTTCTACCGGATGAAGTTTCAATACCTGGCCAAAGTTCTCCCTAAGAATATCTGGGTCTGGGGTGCCGGAAAAACCACACGCCAACGTGCCGCATGGCTCGAAGAACAAGGCATCCACATCGAAGGTTACTACGACGTAGATCCGAAGAAAGTTGGAGATCCTCAAATTGGTCTGGTCGTCAAACACTACCAGAACCTTCCTCCTCCTGGCCAAATCTTCCTCCTCGTCCTTACCTCCGTCAGAGGAGTTCGGCAAAAAATCACATCTTTCCTCAAGAATCAGGGGTGGGCAGAGGGCAAAGACTACCTCCTGGGAGCCTGAGGAAACCTTGTGTTTTAGATTAATTGCAGAAAAAAATTGCATTTCGTAAATTTTCGTAGAATAGTTTTACGTATCATGACAGAAGCAACCAATAGTGTGACCATCAGTGGGAGGATATCCGATGAAGATCATCAATTTCTTTTGAGCTTTCCGCTTGATGGAAAGGTGACGATCAGTGAAAAGCTTCGTCACGTATGTACCTTCTTTCGGCAATACCATTCTAATCTCGAAGGGTATTCGACTTGCCTGGAACAATTGAACCTGGAGCTGCGCCCAGCATTGGGTGACATCAAGGAAATGGAAAATAAGGAGGGCGTACATTCAGAATTGGTGGACAAACTCCTCCACTTCCTACCTGAAATGATGGCCTTTCTCATTACCCAACGCCGTCAGGTGGAACCGAATGGAAAGCCTGCTGGAGATCTCAAGCATCTCGTCGAGATGGAAGCCCGGTTATTCGACCAGTGTCTAGTGCTGGTCGAAAGTCTACTCCGAATGGGACTGACCA
>CAYSOI010000152.1:0-9022 GCA_964432425.1 uncultured Opitutales bacterium
TTAGTTACGAAATGCCGTTGGCATATATCGACATTATGAAATGAGGGCCCTGCCGTCATACTTGAGATGCCAACAACGGATTTTGCCTCAGGCCAAGGCTTTGGTGATATTGGCCGTAATACGTTCTGAAGTGGACAGGCCTTCTTCGGGGAAGGGGAATGCTTTGCCGGTGATCTTTTCGTAGAGAAAGATGTAGCGGCGGGAGAGCTCGGTCACCAGATCCTCTGGAGCGTCGGGAAGGACTTCGTCTTTGTAGGGGTCGCAATGGTCCTTGAACCAGAGGCGGAGGAACTCCTTGTCGATATTCTCCGGGTTTTTGCCTTGGTCAAAGAGCTCCTGATAGGAATCGGCGATCCAGTAGCGGCTGGAATCCGGGGTGTGGACTTCATCAATCAGGCGGATCTTGCCATCTTCGTCTTTGCCGAACTCGTACTTGGTATCGACCAAGATGAGGCCGTGCTCTGCGGCGACTTTCTGGCCGTAGTTGAAGAGTTCCATCGCGTAATGGCTGGCTTCTTCCCATTCCTCTTTGGTCAACCAGTTTTCGGAAATGATTTCCTCCGGGGCAATGGGGCGGTCGTGATGCTCTTCTTTGGTGGTGGGAGTCAGAATGTTCTTCTCCAGCTTCTGGTTCTTTTGTAAACCATCTGGAAAGGTGTTTCCGCAGTAGTTACGGGCACCCGCATTGTAGACGGTCCAGAGGGAAGTGCTGGTGGAGCCGGTGATGTAGCCGCGGACCACAAACTCAATTGGGAGGACGCGGCATTTTCGACCAATGGTCACGTTGGGGTCGGGGACTCCCAGGACGTGGTTGGGGACAATGTGGGATGTGTATTCAAACCACCATGCACTGGTGAGATTGAGCACGGCTCCTTTGAAAGGAATGGAGGCCAGAACCCGATCGAATGCACTTTGCCGGTCCGTGGTGATCAGGAGCATCTTGTCACCGAGGTCATAGCGGTCCCGGACTTTGCCCCGGTATTTTTCACCACTTTCCCACTCTGTCTCGGTGAGGCAGTTGTTGAGGCTATTCCGGATGTATTCTTCGTAGTGTTCTGGCGTTTCGATTTTGGCCATAACCGTTGTTTCAAATCATATCCATGGCTGTGAGAGCTTCGGCACAACGTGGGGATACTTCACCCCATTCACCGGCTTCGACCAGGGTCGGAACCCAACGCCAGCTTCTTGGGCAACGTACGCCAGTAGCGTGGGCCGCAGTCACGACGGGCTCACTGTCGGAGCTTTCTTCGAGCACGACTGAAGATACGATGAAGAGTTCCTCCAAGTTGTTTTCGTGCTTTTTGAGGGTCTGGAAAATTTCGTTGTCAGCCGAGGCGGAAATTTTTACTTCGGCGTCCAGAGATTGGCCGATTTCCTTCTTTTCGCGGATAGCTTCCAGTTTGTCATTCACGTGGTTGGCTTTGAACTCCAGGATGTTGGCGATGTCTGTCGCAGAGGAGTCCTCTTTCCATGCCGCTGGAAGTACTGGCCAGTCTTGCAGAGCCAGCGGATCGTCACAAAAGTCTTCATCGTTCTGAAGATAGGCCCAGGCTTCATCGGTCGTGAAAGGAATGACGGGGGAAAGCGTTTTGATCAGCACAAGAAGGATTTCCCGAAGAGCGGTCTGTGATGAACGGCGGCGGGCGTTGTTGGGAGCCAGGGTGTAGAGGCGGTCCTTGAGGATGTCGTGATAATGAGAGGAGAGGGTGACGGAGCAGAAACGGGTCACGGCCTGGTAGACTTTGTGAAACTCCGAGGCTTCGTAGGCGGCTGTCACTTCGTCGAGAAGTTCCGCAGTTCTGGCCAGTGCCCATTTGTCGAGAGCATCCATTTGGTCGTGCGGCACGGAGTCAGTTTCCGGATTGAAGTCGTGCAGGTTGCCGAGCTGGAAACGGAGTGTGTTGCGGAGATTTCGATAAGCTTGGGAAACTTGCTTGAGGATTTCGTCGGAGACTGGGATGTCACCACGGAAGTCCTCAGAACAAATCCAGAGCCGGAGAACATCGGCACCAAATTCATTGACGTAGCCGTCTGCGGTTTGCGGCTTGCCATCACTTTTGGAGATTTTTTTACCGTCACCGCCGACAATGAATCCGTGAGTCAGGACTTGTTTGTAGGGAGGCTGGCCGTCAGCGATCATGGCGGTCCAAAGGGAGGACTGGAACCAGCCGCGGTGTTGGTCACTGCCTTCGAGGTAGAGGTCTGCGGGCCAGTTCAGGTCATCCAGTTGTTGAAGGACGGCCCGGTGGCTGCAGCCGGAGTCGATCCAGACATCGAGAGTGTCGTGGCCACGACGTAAGGTTTTGCCTTGCCAGGATTCTGGAATGTCTACGCCCTCCAGAAGGGTGTCAGCTTCATTGGAAAACCAGAGGTTGGTGCCAGCGGTTTCCATTTTGTCGGCAAGCTGGCGGATGACTTTGGAGTCCATGTAGGCCTCGTTTTCGTCATCATAAAAAACGGGGATCGGCACACCCCAGGAACGCTGGCGGCTGATGCACCAGTCTGGACGGGTTTGCAGGGAGCCCTGGATGCGGCGTTGTCCGTAGTCGGGGATGAAGCTGACATTATCCACCGCAGAAATGACGTTTTCCCGCAGGCCATCTTTGTCGAGGGAGACAAACCATTGGTCCATGGCCCGGAAAACGACGGGGGTTTTGGAACGCCAGCAAAATGGATAGCTGTGTGGGTACTTTTCGGAGTGGAGGAGAGCTTCGTTGCGAGTCAGGATTTCGAGAACTTTTTCGTTGGCTTCGCAGCGATTGTTTTTCACTGCCACGGTCAGACCGACGAGTTCTTCGGGGATCATGCCATCGTCGATGTACTTGCCGTTGTCGCCCACGGGGCAGTAAATTTCGAGGCCTTCCTTCAGGCCGGTGATGTAGTCATCCATACCGTGGCCAGGAGCAGTGTGAACGCAGCCTGTGCCGGAATCTGTGGTGACATAGTCCGCATTCACAACCGGGCTTTCATGGCTCATGAAGGGATGCTGTGTGCGGAGCCCTTTCAATTGCGTGCCTTCGAGCTTCTGGCCGAGGGTGGCACCTTCCATGTTGCAGGTTTGGATGACGCTTTCGGCCAGTTGTTCGGCCACGAGAAAGGTTTTGCTGGCATGCTGGACTGCCACGTACGTGACCTCAGGATGCACTGCAATGGCGAGGTTGGCGGGGAGGGTCCAGGGAGTAGTGGTCCAGATGATGACATTCACATCGCCTTCGAGGCCTGCTTGCTCTGGGTTTTTGACCTGAAAGCTGACGAAGACAGAGGTGCTGACGTGGTCATGGTATTCGACTTCGGCTTCCGCCAAGGCGGTTTGGCAGGGGATGGACCAGTAGACGGGTTTCTTGCTGCGGTAGACCAGGCCCTTGTCCACGAACTCTGCAAAGGTGCGAAGGATGGTGGCTTCGTAGGCGGGGTTCATGGTGCGGTATTCCCGCTCCCAATCTGCCTGCACTCCCAAGCGGCGGAATTGGCCGCGTTGTTTTTCGATAAATCCTTTGGAGAAATCTTCGCAGGCTTCACGGAGCTCCGTTGGGGTGGCATCCTTTTTCTTTTTGTTCAGCTCCCGGGCCACCTTGTGCTCAATGGGCAAACCGTGGCAGTCCCAGCCCGGTACGTAGGGGGCGGAGAAACCTCGCAGGTTTTTGTACCTCAGGATCGCGTCCTTGAGCGTCTTGTTCAACGCCGTGCCAATATGCACATCTCCATTGGTGAAGGGAGGGCCGTCGTGCAGAATGAACTTGGGTTTCCCGGCATTCTTGTCCTGCATTCGGCCATAGAGGTGCATGTTATCCCAATGTTCGATCCGTTTGGGTTCGCGTTGGACCAGGCTTGCCCGCATGGGAAAGTTGGTTTTGGGAAGGTTGAGAGTATCTTTTAACTTTTTAGCCACGCCCTTGAATTGATTAAAATTTTCGAAGCGGGGCTTTAATGTCTGTTGCTGCCGCAGAGTCAATGATTTCCCCCATGGAAGTCAGAAATCTGCATGAGACCTCTTTTTTCCATTGTCAATGAATGGCGAGGTTTAATGCTCCCTCGAAGAACAAATGCTGCTGGAATATTTTAATACTTTGGATGGGGGGCTGTTTTGGATAGTGGTGCCCTTGGTTTTGCTTGCGGGGTTGGCCCTGCTTACTTACGGCGGCGACTGGCTGGCAGATGGGGCGGCCTCCATGGCGGATCATTTCAAGGTCGAACCGATTGTGATTGGGATCACGGTGGTCTCCACCGCCACTTCGGCTCCCGAATTGCTGACCTGTTTGATTGCGGCACTGAGCGGAACCGGGGACAGTCTGGTGATCGGCAATATTGTGGGAAGTAATTTGGCCAATGTAGCGTTGATCATGGGAGTTGCGGCCATGATTTGCCCGATCATTGAACGGGAAAGGTATGTTTACTGGGAAATCCCCTGGCTGATTGTTGCCTCCGGATTCTTCGCATGGTTTTGTTTTGGGGATCTGACCAGAAATGAAGGCCTGATTTTACTGGCGATGATGGTGGGGTACATGGTGGTGACGATTCGGATTGAGCCCTTCTTTAAACATTTTCTGGCTCCGTTTTACCTGAAGGTGGGGCTGCTGAAGGGGGACCACGATGTCAAGATGGTGGAGCCGGATGATGCGCCGGATGACATTCATCACAGGCCGATCAATGCTTCTTTGGCTTTTGTCGTTGGTGGGGGTGTTGCGTTGTTTATTGGAGCCAACTTTCTGGTGGACTCTGCTCAGGCCGTCTCGATCAAACTCAATATTGATCAAGGGTTTGTCGGGCTCACGGTAGTGGCGATCGGAACCAGCCTTCCAGAATTGGCCGCTTCTGTGGGGGCAGCCCGAAAGGGACACACCGCCATCATCGCCGGGAACATCTTTGGTTCGAATCTCTTCAACATGCTCTTTGTGGGCGGGATCACGGCTGTCGCCTCTCCAGTGAAGTGGGATGGCAACCTGAAGATCGAAATGTTGCTGATGCTGGCGGTAAGTTGCATGTTGCTCTTTGCCTTTCAAAAAGGCCCTGGTCTGGATCGTCACATGAGCCGTGGCATGGGCTTTGCCTTCATTGTGGTTTATGCAGCCATCATGATCTGGTCCGGCATGAATCTTGAATCTACACCACAGCCATGAGTATCAGTTTACCCGAACAAATTCAAAACCTCGCTCAGGAACTCAATCAACGCCTGGGCAAGCTCTCATTTCCGGAGCCCGTGGCCTACGTCTACAACGCTTTTGACTATGCCTTCCCTGGCCATGTGGCCTACACCGACAAGTTTGCCACCAACACCAAACGCGTCTTTTTTCTCGGGATGAATCCGGGGCCCTGGGGGATGGCCCAAACTGGGGTGCCTTTTGGCGAAATATCCGCAGTTCGGGATTGGATGGGGTTGCATGCAGAGATCGGCCGGCCGGAGCCGGAGCATCCCAAGCGTCCGATTGAAGGATACGATTGCCAGAAGTCCGAAGTTAGTGGCCGACGACTTTGGGGCTACTTTGCGGAAAAGTTTGGGCCTGCAGAAAACTTCTTCAAGGAGCACTTTGTCACCAACTACTGCCCGCTGGCCTTCATGGAGGAAAGTTCCCGTAATTTGACGCCCGACAAACTCCCCGCCTCCGTTTCAAAAACCCTCGAAGAAATCTGTGACTGGCATTTGAGGGAATTGGTCAACTTGCTGGAGCCGGAATGGGTGGTCGGAGTCGGTGGATTTGCAGAAAAACGAGCCAAAGAAGCCTTGCCTGACCAAGGGCTCAAGTTTGGGCGGATTTTGCATCCCAGCCCTGCAAGCCCTGCCGCTAATCGGGATTGGGCCGGAACGGCGGAGAAACAACTTTTCCAGCAAGGCATCTGGGAATAAGCCAAAACGGCATAGGTGAAGGTTGCCTTAGGCTGGCAATTTTGCGATGGACTTGGTTACTGCCGCAGACGAAGATCCCGCCTCATGATGAATTCCGAAATTCCCCCTGAACACCCAGTCAAAGCCTACAAGAATTTACCATTCCTCAATAGCCCTGAGGCACGAAGCATCCGTGTCCTTTGTGAAATGGAAGAGCCCAAGGCTCGTTTTCAGAAAGAAGGCATTGAAAACACCATCGTCTTTTTTGGCTCCGCCCGGACTGAAGATCCTGAAACGCAAGAAGTGCCCACCAAGCAGGCCCGCTTTTATGGAGATGCCCGTGAACTGGCCCGCCGGTTGACCAAATGGTCTCTGGGCAACCATCATGGGCGTCATGCTTATGCCATCTGCTCTGGAGGAGGACCTGGAATTATGGAAGCCGCCAATCGTGGGGCACGGGATGCCGGAGGCAAATCCGTTGCTCTGGGGATCAGTTTACCTCTGGAGCAAGGTGTTAATCAATATGCCACTCCAGACCTAGCCTTCGAGTTTCACTATTTCTTTGTCCGCAAGTATTGGTTTGCTTACATGGCCAAATCCATGGTCATTTTCCCCGGAGGATTTGGCACTTTGGATGAACTCTTTGAGATGATTACTCTCATGCAGACGGAAAAGATCCGGAAACGAGTGCCCATTGTTCTCTATGGCAAAGAATTCTGGGACGAAGTGGTCAATTTTGACAAGCTCGTGGAATGGGGCACCATCAGTCCCGAAGACGTGGACAACTTTTGTGTGATCGACACCGTGGAAGAAGCTGAAAAGTACCTTATTGAAGAGATGGAAAAGGGGCTGCCTGCCCTGTAATGTACTTGAATCACCTAGGATACTATTGAGACACCATGGAATTTTCCCGCCGACCTTTCCTTCAGATGCTGGCCGCTCCGGTTTTTGGAGTGATTGCGGAATCTTCCTTTGCTGCCAAACAAGCTGGTTTCCCTATTGGGGCTTGCGACTGGTCGATCGGGGCGAAACAGGACATCCGGGCTTTCGAGGTTGCTCAACAGATTGGGCTCGAAGGGCTGCAGGTCAGTTTCAGCACACCTGGATCGGAATACGATCTCCGGGATAAGAAGGTTCGGGAGCAGTACTACCGTCGATCCGAGGAAACGGGTGTTCGCATTGCCTCTTTGGGCATGGGCATTCTTAACAAAATGCCTTTGGCGACACATCCGGAAGCCATCCAATGGGTTGCCGAGGCCATCGAAGTCATGGCTAAGATGCGGAAAGAACGTCCGTGCCAAGCACCGGAAGTTTGTCTACTGGCCTTCTTTGGAAAGGGCAACATCAATGGCCAGCCCGAGCGGATGGAAGCCGTCGCGAAGAAACTGAAAACCATCATCCGGCAAGCTGAAGATGCTGGCGTAATTTTTGGAATCGAATCCCTGATGTCTGCGGATGACCACTTGAAGATCATCGATGCCGTGGGCTCCAAATCCCTGCAAGTCTATTACGATACGGCCAACTCCAACCGCATGGGATACAACATCTACGACGAGGTCCTGCAATTAGGAGCCGAACGCATCTGCGAAGTACACTGCAAAGAAAACGGTGCTCACCTTGGCGAAGGTGTCATCGACTTTCCCCGCTTCAAAACCTGCCTCGACAAAATCGGCTATAACCAATGGCTCATCATCGAAGGAGCTACGCCCAAAGGAGCCGATACCCTCAAAGCCTACCGCAAGAATTTTCAGTTTCTGGACAAGGTGTTTCGGCCAAAGGGGTGAAGCTGCGTGATGTTCTTTGGGTTCAGAAGGCCTGTTAGCCCACATTTCTCACGGATTATCTACTGCGACTTGTTGCACGGCACTCTATGACTGCGTTTGGCTTGTTTCCTCCTCAAGCAGGGTGTACTCACCCAGCTCTTCGTCATCAACTGCTCCAACCTTGTCAGAGCACCGTTCACTGCGTCTCGCTACGAGAATCCGTGAGAAATGCGGGTTAGTACAGAAACTCAGGGCTTAGGAAACTACTACTTTCTTTTCTCAGTAACCGTGGCCTTTGGTTTAGCAGGTTTTTCTTGAGGAGCTTTGGGCTTTATCTGGAACGATTTGAGGTTTTTTCCAAATTCATACAACTGACCAAGCTCCCTGAATACTTTATCCGGTTTCTTCATCTTGGAGAATTTCTATATCAACTTGGTCTTGAGAGGAATTCCTTTGTTTCTTCAGCCAAATCAAATCCGCTTTGCTGGCAACTTTTACGGTTCCAGTTCCTTCAGATTCCGTCTCAATGGCATTTTCTATGATATCCGTAGTTTTGTCGGTTCCCGAAACCATTACATCAATGATCATTTGGTCTTCCCCCTCCAACTTAATGAATCGGTGTAATGTGATCTTGGTATCTGAGAAAGTCCATGGATCTGTAGAAGGAAAATAGCCTTCCTTTTTCAGGCATTCTGTCACTGCCTTTAAGTCGCAATCTTCGATCAATAAATCGATATCCTTTGTGAAACGCATTGGCCCGTAAAATGCCATCGCGACCCCTCCAATCAGTGCATAATCTACTCCTGCTTTCTGGATTTCCTGGATCACTTTATGGAATTCAAAAAATACGTTCATCGGCCAGTATCTTGGTGGATCTTGATTTCTTCTGCAAAGCTATTGGTGGTAGAAAACCTTTCTAAGAAACATGAGATGAGTGGGGCTCAATCTATCATGAAAACATTCACTCTTCTTTTCATCCTGTTCTCCTACTCTCTTCTTCATGGAGAAGTTCAGCCGGAAAATCCTGTCTTGCCGCCAGTTGACCCTGCTCCTGTGGGCAAGCCGCCTGCTCCTGTCATTGTCAACGATGTGAAATGGAAAGGAGAAATGAAGAAGTTCCAAGGCATCTGGAAACCCGTGGCCGCAGAATACCGGGGCAATGCGTTGGAGCCATCTGATCAAAACTGGACTTTGGTTGTGTCCGATGACACCGTGATCCAACTTCGATCCGGGAACATTCATGTGCAGGGAAGTATGGAGCTGGCCAACCCTTCCAAAGGTATTCACCGTGCATTCTGGAGATATTCCAACGGCACTGTGAACAACGCCGTAATCTACTTTTTCGTCGGCAAAGACTCGTTGGTTACCTGCTGGAATGGAGCCACAAACAGCATCCCCGAATGGCCAACAGATTTCAGCTCCGGCACTGAATGTGGCG
>CAYSOI010000153.1:0-8983 GCA_964432425.1 uncultured Opitutales bacterium
GTGGGCTCGGGATGGTAAAATTTACGTTTCATCGATGGCAGCCGAAGCAGCTTTCCGGTGGCTGGATTTTCCAGTCTTCCACAAGTTTCGTACCCAGCTCTAGCTGAGCCTTCTTTTGTTGTTTCGTGTTGGCTCCTTCGGGATGCCAACCCAGGTCAAATACATGTTCGATAGGACGTACGTGCTTTTCTGGATTACGGTGACAGTCCAAGCAAAATGCCATGCTGTGAGACTCTGCGTGCTTTACCGTTTCCATTTGATCTACACGTCCGTGACACTCCACACAACTGACGCCTCGGTTAACGTGTGCAGCATGATTAAAGAATACGTAATCGGGGGTCTTGTGAACCTTCACCCATTCAATGGGCTCCCCGGTTTGCATACTTTCCCGAACAGGAGCCAATTTTGGTGAATTGGACTTGATCGAAGCATGACAACTCATGCAGGTGCTGGTTGGGGGCACATTGGAATGCTCGGACTTCGTCACATTGGTATGACAAAAACGGCAATCAATATTAAGCCCGTCTTCGCCTGCGTGCCAGGAATGGTCAAAGGGAACAGGTTGCTTTGGCTCGTACCCAACCCGAAGATACTTGGGTGTGGAATAGTAAGCCACACCTGAGGTGATAACTGTAGCCAGGAAAAAGATTCCAATAATGATTTTAATGGGAGCCCAGTTAGCGCTTCTTGAAAAAATGTTGGCCATATTGAACGATCAGTGGGTAACGGCTTTACAAAAAATTTGCAGGTAAATCTAAGCGTTGGAGCTATGAGCCATTACCGTTGCACAAATGCACAATCCGTACATTTGTAGCTGCGTTATCGTTTTGGATGAAAAGGTCATTTGGAATCAGTTTCTGAAAAAAGGTGGCGAAAATAAGGTAATTTTCCGGACGGCTTTCAAGATAAATTCTCTCAAGTTGTCACAATACATTCAGCTTAATGGACCTCATAAGAAGCTTGTGAATCTATGAATTCAGACGGATTTGGCGGAGCCCTTCGTAGAGGGCAATACTTGCAGCATTGGCCAAATTCAAGGATCTCAACCCATCAGTGAATGCAGGGATTTGCAACCGCCGCTCCCCTGCCCAATCATGCAACCATTGAGGAGCACCATGCCCCTCATTCCCAAAAAGTAAACCGTCGCCTTCCTGGAATTTCACATTCCAGAATGATTCTCCTGCATGGGTAGAAAATAGCCAAATTCTCTCGGGGCGATTTTCAGATACTAAAAAGGAATCCCAGTCTTCATGATGCCGAACGTCTAATTTCTTCCAGTAATCCATTCCACTCCTGCGAAGATGTTTGTCAGTTATCGTAAAACCAAGGGGATGAATCAAATGCAGGACGGTATCTGTATAAGCGCAGAGTCTTCCAATGTTTCCAGTATTCTGAGGAATTTCAGGCTGAAATAAAATGATGTGAAGCATGAAACGGGGGGGTAAAACTCTGATTTCTAAACCAAATAAACGATTGAATCCTAGAGAAGAGAAATGTTGGAAGCTGCCTCCATTATAATTTAAGCCCGTTTCTTCAGACTCCTCTCAATCTCACGCATCTGTTCTTTTTTCTTCAGATCCTGCCGCTTGTCGTAATTGCGTTTGCCTTTACAAATTGCGATCTGGATCTTGATCAGGCCGTGCTTGCCGTAGATTTTCAGGGGAATGATGGATTTTCCGCCCATGTCCTGAGCCCCCCGCAATTTATCAATCTCACGGGAATGGAGCAGCAACTGTCGAACCCGATTGGATTTATGGTTCTGTACATTGCCGAATTCGTATTCATCAATGTGAACATTGTGCAAGTAAGCACAGTTTCCCTGCACACGGACAAATCCATCCCGTATCTGACAATGACCCGCCCGGATTGCCTTCACTTCTGTGCCGACCAATGCGATACCGGCTTCAAACTTTTCGCCGATTTCGTAGTCACGACCGGCGCGACTGTTTCGAATCTCCAATGCGTGCCGGGCTTTCTTTGCCTTGGCGCACACTTAATTAGGAGTATGACGGTTCCCCGTCTCCTTCAAATAACTGGTAATCAATTTTCCCTTCGATGATTTCACGCATGGCGATATCTTCCGGCTCTAGCTTTTCGAGAGATTCGATGAGAGGCTTGTGGCCTTGCTTGAGCTGTTTGGCACGGCGGGAAACCATGTTGATGAGAATGTTTGGATCCGGGATCACGCGGATCGCATCCTTTAAGAGTTCGTTCTTCAATTGAATATCTCCTGATGGGTTGGGGAAAATGGAAGCGGTGCAAAATGGCAATTTCCTCAATCCCGGCAACTAAATTTTGCCGAAATGTCAAAAAGGCCCAAAATTGCTTGTTAATATAGATAAGAGAAAGCGAACAGGAGCTTTATGCAAAGAGTGCATTCACTGCCTGTGCCTTGACCAACTCACGAGGTTGGTTGAGGTGATTGTAAACAATGGTTTCCGGATCGATTCCGAAGCTGTGGTAGATACTGGCAAGAAGTTCAGTTGGGTGAACGGGATTTTCCAGAGGCCCGGATGCGGTCTTGTCGGATTTTCCGTGGATGTACCCACGTTTGACACCTGCGCCGCCGACCACAGCGGTGTAACAGTAAGGCCAGTGGTCGCGACCGTCGGCACTATTGTTGTTTCCGGAAGTACTGACTCCTTTTTGGGGACTACGACCAAATTCACCAACTGCAACAACGAGGGTTTCGTCGAGAAGACCGCGTTGATCGAGGTCGGTAAACAAACCGGAAAGACCTGCGTCCAGCATGGGGGCGGATTGGTCTTTCATCCGTTTGTTCAAGCCGGAGTGGTGATCCCATGAGTGATTGTTGGAATTCGCAACCTTGGGCCAGATGACTTCGACGACCCGTGTACCAGCTTCCACCAGGCGGCGGGCAAGAAGGCAGCTTTGACCGAAAGTATTGTCGCCGTACATTTGACGGGTGGCGTCGTCTTCACGGTCAATCATGAAGGCGTCCCGTGCACGACCGGAAACGATGAGGTCGAGAGCTTTGTCGTAGTATTGATTGAGATTGTAGTTGGCGACGGCCTTATCCACGTCCGGCATGGAGGAATTGACGATATCGCGGAGATTGGCCCGGCGCTTCAGGCGTTGAGCATAAATATCCGGGCGAAGTTGAAGGTCATCGATGCGAATTTTGGACATTTTCTTCATGTCCATGTCGTCACCTGGTGGGTACAGGGTGTAGGGATCAAAGGATTTCCCGAGGAACCCTGCGGTACCGCCTTTACCAACGACATTACTCTCCTGAAGAGGACGAGGGAGCATGACAAATGGCAACATGGGTTCGGAAGGTGGTTTCAGGCGGATAATGTTGGAGCCGAAATTAGGGTAATCTTTGGGGCTTGGGGGCTCAAGCTGTCCGGAAGGGCTGACTTTGTCCGTAGTGTAACCGGTCATCATCTGGTAGATGGCGGCGGTGTGGTTGAAAAGACCGTTCGGCGTATAGCTCATGGAGCGGATCATGGTGAACTTATCATTCACCTTGGCCAGTTTGGGCAGGAGTTCGGTAAATTTGACACCAGGGATCTTGGTGGAAATCGGGTTGAAAACACTTTGGACGTTCTCAGGCACGTTTTCCTTCGGGTCCCACAGATCAATGTGACTGGGGCCGCCCTGGAGATATACCATGATGATGCTCTTGGCTTTGCCCCAACCTGGCCCCCCATGGTGTTTGGCTTGTCCGGCTTGGAGTTCGAGCATGCCGCCGAGGGACATTCCGAGCATGCCGGAGGCGCCAACACGTAAAATGTCTCGACGGGTGGTTCCTAGGTTTGAGTCACAGACGTCTTTTCCTGGTAGGCCTGGTATACGGATCATGATGCGGGTTTCCTTTTCGAAGGTTGGAGTTTTGTTTAATGATTAAATAGAAATGCAGGATTATTAATCAAGGCCCAAGCTAGATCCTGGGCTGCAGTAAGTCTTGGATTTGCTAATTGTTTCTGACTGAGTTCGATAGCTCGTTTGTATTCAGCTACGGTGGGATGAAGTTTCAAAGGTTCACTGGCTTTGGTAAGTTCCCCCTCAAGCTGCACTTGTTTTGGATCTTTGGGTCTCGGTTTGGATACATTGGTCAGCTTGGTCTGAAGCTTCATCCGATTTCCATCTGTCTTTTTGTAGGCTTCCAGAATCTTTTTCTTTTGGTCTGCACTTCGTTTATCTTTAGCAACAGCAAACAACTTCTGGATATCGGCCGGGACACCATAGATCACAGGTTTCGGTGCATCTGTTACAGAAATGCGGAAATGCCCAAGGGTGTGTTGGTTATCCCCGAACTGATTCTTTAATACAATGGTCAGATCTGTTCCGCCCTTAAAACTGAGGTTATCCTTAATCTGGAAGGAAGCCATCTGCGGAACGGTCACATGTGGTGCAATCGCCCAACCGTTGTTCGTAGGTGCGATCTTTTTATCTACAGCGGAAGCGACTGGATAGCTCTTCTGGCTGAAGGTCGCCATTGCATTTTCGAAGGACAAGTTGACTGGAGCATTGTGCTGATAAACCTTTAGGCCTTGTACAGCGATAGGACCTCCTGGCTCAAACTGAAGTCCCGTCAATACATCATCGGCCACAAATTCAAATCGATAGGTTTTCCATTCATCGGTCTTGGCAATGGCGAGATCCTTGGTCGCACGTTTGGCAGCAAAGGTATTTTCCTTTTTCGTGGACCAGAGAATTTTCGCTTTACGGGCGGCATTGGATTTTGCGACCACCTCGACAGTAATGGAACCCTTCGGGGCATCCAACTTGGTCACGATTGCAGGTTGCAAGGTCGTCTTCAGACTGGAATTGAAGTAAAAGCCAGAAACGCCGCCCCCATTATGAATCTTCAGAAGAAGCAGGTTCTCCCCTTTCACAAGATTCAGGGTCACCTTTTCCTGATCAGCTGCGGCAGCTCGGCCGACATTGTTGGCATGTACGGGCTTTCCATTCAGAAACACCTTGATGCCATCATCAGAACCCAGGCTGACTGGAAGTGCACGGGCATTATCCGCCTTGATCACTCTGGCAAGAAAGTTGGAGGTATTGTCTCCGGAAAAGACGTCGCCATAAACAGTGCCATCTTTCCATTCCGGCTTCGCAGTCCAGGCAATTTCCTTGTTCCCATGTTTGAACTTCTTTGCCAGATCGAGTGTTTTCTCGCTTTCCGGGGCACCTTTCTGGTCAAAACCCAGCCCATTGAAAGGTCCGGCATGGTGCCAATTTCCAAGGGAGACGACACCTTTGGGAGCTTCTCCGGAAATTTGAATACTGGCGTCAGCAATCTCAATCTTGGCACCGTTGGCAGGTTTCCAATCTGTATTTTCCAGTAGCGGGTCCGCGAAGTCCCATTGCTGGACAGCGTTCCAATGTTTCAAGTCGAGGGAAGGTTTGGCGATGACTTCCAGTTCAGAGAGAACAAAGTTACCTCCCTCTGCCCTACCCGAGCCACCTTTGGGTAAACTTTTGTGGGGTATGGCTTCGATTCGAATTCCTGTAGGGCTGGCAGATTTAGTTTCACCACGAATCGTGTAGTTCGACTTACCATTTTTTCCAGAAACCAGAATGGAACCGGCTTCTTGAGTTTCAAACTTGGTTTCCTTGATGCTACTGCGGGCAACTCGATGTTGGAAAGTTTCCCATGGGGATTTCCCTGTTTTGAAATCATCTTCCCATTGCTGAACCTTTTCGGGAATGCTCTTGTCATAGGTGGCCAATTCGGTCTTCGCAGCTCGGATGCGCCCCTGACGCTCGTCTTCCGCTTTCTTTTCTCTTGGTGCAATCTCAACCTTGTAGTCTTCCAACACTTTTTTGGCGGCGGCGATTTTGTCCTGACGTGCTTTTTCTTTTTTTGCCAATTCGGGTTCCAACTTCTTGGTAATGGCGGCGAAATCTTGCTCCAATTGAGCATGCTCTTGCTTGAGGCTTTTGATCAGCTCCAGGCTGGCTTTGGTTTCTTTACCAGTTGGATATCGATTCAGTACCCGAAGGTAGATTTCCTCAACCAGGTTTTCTTCTTCGATCTTGGATTTGGCAAGTTTGGCAATGGCGTTGTTGGGATCACTGATGGCATCATTCACAGTCGGACCACTGATCAATGCCATAACTGGCCCCAGTTGAAGGTCTCCACTCCGCTCACATTCGCAGGCACTTTCACGTGGAGGGCGACCGAGGTTGCCGAGGAAACCATCCGGAAGCTTCACCCCGGCATCCGGCAATTGGGCGGCACGGGTTCCGGCGGGCACACCAGGGAAACGGGATTGTGCACCAAGGGCAGTGTAAATACTGTCAAACAGGACTTCTGCCGGCAATCGACGAGCTTTGGCGTGAGAATAATTGATGGTATCATCATAATTCCACTGATGGGAAGCGACGGAGAGTTGATAGGTACGGCTTTGGCAGATGGCACGAATCAGGACTCGCACATCGAAGCCGGACTCGATGAAGGTGTGGGTCAGGTAATCAAGCAGCTCAGGATTGGTAGGAGGATTCCCGGCCCGAATGTCGTCAATGGGCTCAATGATGCCCGTGCCCGTCAGATAGCCCCAAATCCGATTGGCGTAACTTTTTGCAAAATATTCATTGTCTGGAGATGTCATCCAGGCAGCTAAAAGCTCACGGCGGGTGGGTTTTTCCTTCTTCAATTCAAAGTCTGCGGAATAGGGAAACTTCGGTGGTGTGACTTGCCCTGTGCGATCATGTTTGATGTCGCCATTGGGCTTATCGTAGACAATTTCATAAAGAGGTTTGCCCGCTTCCACCGCCGTTCTTCCAATTTGTGTATTCCCCGAAGCCGGATCTTTCTTCAGCCCGGTTTGGGCAAAGTAAGCAGCCAGTTCGTAATATTGGTCCTGCGTCCAACGTTCGAAGGGGTGATCATGGCATTTGTTGCAATTAAAGCGGGTTGCCAGGAAAAGGTGGGTGGTGTTTTCCATTGTGTCCGCAGGTTTCCGAAGAATTTTGTAGTAGGCAGCTTCCGGGTTTTCCTTGTTGGAGCCGGAGGAAGTAAGGATCTTGCTGACAAATTCATCGTAGGGAGTGTTACCAGCGATTTCATTCCGAATCCAATCACGGAAAGGTTTGGCTCCCTGGGGACCGAGGAACTTACGGTTAACCTGAAGTAGGTCAGCCCATTTGTTGGTCCAGTGGTCAATGTAATCATCAGAGCCAATCAATTTATCGATCAGAGCATTCCGCTTCTCATGGGTTGGAGTTTTATCCGCGATGAAGGCTTTTACTTGCTCCGATGTTGGGGGTAGACCGGTCAAATCCAGGTAAACCCGGCGAATAAATTCAATGTCCGTGCAAAGTTCCGAAGGAAGAATCTTCATCCGTTTCCATTTCTCGGACACATATTTGTCGATGGGGTTATTGGAGGGAACGTCCTTCCATGCAAATCCTGTACGGTCGCCCATCACAGTGACGGTTGTGGAAGCATAAGCCCCTTCAAATCTGGCCAGGATTGGAGCTTCACCACGACGAAATGTGGTCACCAAACCGTGGCGGTCAGTTTTGACAATGTCGCCGTTGCCACTGCTGACAAACGCTTCGGATGTCACATCACGGGAACTGCCATCTGCATAGGTCGCCACAACTCGAACTTGTTGGGTCGAACCAATTTGCTGCACCACAGGGTTCTCGGGAATCAATTGAATCGACTGCACTCGGGGAGTTTTGAGATCAAGTTTCGCCCCGGAACCAATCCATTTGCGGATCACTCCGTAGTACTTGGAACCTTCTTTAAAGATTTGTTGTCCTTCATGGGGCACAGCTCCAGTGGCTTTGAGAAGCATCAGGCTTTTGTCGGGTGAGGCGACATTCACACGTCGGGATTTGATGTCATCCGTGAAAGCACGGATATCGTAGAGGTGATCATATCCACGTAGGGAAAGTTTGAATCCATTCTTGCCGTCCTTGGAACCATGACAAGTTCCCTGGTTACAGCCGGCTTTAGAAAGAATCGGTCCTACGTCCCGGATGAAATCAATCTCGGATTTGCCACCAATCCCTGCGATCTCAATCGGTGCTTCCGTTTTCTTGCCAGCATAGGTGGCAACCAATGTTCCACTGCCATTCTTGATGGGATTGAGCATACCACGAGGCGTCACACTGGCGATTCCTCCTTGCACTTCGAACTTCGCCAGACGAGTGACATCGACAAGATTTCCAGAACCAACATCAGCAGTCAGGATCAATTGAGAGTAGTTTCCATTCCCATGAATCTCGATTTTGCCAGGTTCAATTTTAAGGCTTTGTACCTGATAACCTTTGGCAAGTGACTTGGGTTTGATGGGATCTTCTTCCAGAATGGCCAGCTTGGCCCGTGCATCTTTGCGAGCTTCATTCAAAGAAATGTTCACAGGCAGGAACTGGGTGGTGATGGTTCCCTTTTCCGCATCGACCAAACGAACCTGACCATCGGAGCCTGCTGCCGCCACGAACTTGTTATCAGGACTGAAACTCACAGAGTATACCGCACTTTCCAAGTCCAGGCTCCAAAGCTTTTTTCCGTCTTCCGCGAAGGAGGTCAGCATGCCATGATTGTCGATACTGGAGCCGGCAACCAACTTGGTTCCGTCGCTATTGAAATCGACTCCATAAATCCTCCCCTTCAGAGCTTCGAATTTTTTGATCAGGTTAAAGTCGTCACCAATTTTACGGGCTTTGGTACGGAAGATTTGATAAATTTTGGGAGTTCCATCCGCTCCGCCAACCAGGATTTGCTCCTTGGATGGATGACTATCAATGGACAACAACCCACCAGCCAAAGCCCCAGGCGTGATGGAGGTAATGTTGTCGATAAAACGTTCGGTTTTGAACTCGGAAAGTTTGGCTGTTCTGTCCCGCCCCACTGAAATGATGTGGTCCCCTTTGACTGACCAGGTGGTGTCGAAAACCCAGTCATTGTGAGAGCCCTGGAAGAAGACTTGTTTCCCATTGGAGGCATTGATTGCACGAATGGTATTATCTCCACAGGCGTAGGAAATGTGTTTGCCAT
>CAYSOI010000154.1:0-8923 GCA_964432425.1 uncultured Opitutales bacterium
GACTACTCCAAATCGTCACGCCCCAGAGCCTTCTCCTCGCTCTTTCGCCATTGACCGGGCGTTTGTCCATAATGCTTCTTGAACACATCCCCGAGGTATTCCTGGTGTTTGAAACCACAACGCTGGGCGATATCAACAAAGGTGAGGTCGGATGTCGCGATGAGCATTCTGGCTCGTTCCAACCGGCAGCGGACCAGATATTGGCGAACCGAACATCCCATTTCCTGAAGAAACTTTTGTTGAAAAAGAGTCCGGGAAACTCCAGCGGCTCTGGCAATGTCCTCATTGGTGATCGATTCGGAAAGATGTTGCTGGAGGTAATGCACTCCGGCGGCAACGACCGTATCCTGGATGGGGACAGAATCACTGGAACCACGAACAACCAAAGAGGTCGGGGAGACCAGTAGAGGCTCCATGGAAGCACGTTCCCCCTGCATCTGCTGGTCCAAACACTTCGCGGCTTCATACCCAACTTGAAAATGCCCTGCCCGGACACTGGACAGGCTCGGCGAACTGATCTCACAGAGCGGCACATCATTGTCCACTCCCACCACCGCGACTTCCTGGGGCACCACAATCTCTTCCGCCCGGCAGGCTTCCAATAAGACCAGCCCCCTTTGGTCACTGGCGACAAAAATGCCGACAGGTTTGGGAAGATCTTTTACCCAGGTCCGCAGGGCAGCAAAATCCTCCTCCGGATCATCCCGAATCACCCGTTCACTTTCCAGATAAGGCACCTCTTGACCACAGGCTGCCCGAAATCCTTCCAAGCGAAGTCTTGACCAATTTTCTCCCCGTATGCCGTAAAAGGCAAACTGACGAAAACCTTTCTCACGAAAATGTTCAGCAACCATCCTCGCGATCTGTTCATCGTCTACATGCACCAGGGGGAACTCTGATTCCTCCACCTCTCCAAGGACATCAACAACAGGGATTTCCAGCACTCGTAGCTTTTCTACAAGATCCTGTGACTGAAAACGGGCAATAATGCCATCACCACTCCAACGCGACAACCAATTTGGCAAGGAAGACTCCACCCCCCCAGCAATATGATAGAGTTCCCATTCATTTGTTTCTCTGGCATACTTGGCTATACCACGCAAAATCTCCCGGCCGGAAGCCAGAGAGGTCTCTACAAGTAAGGCCACACGCTTTCTTTTCATACCCTTTGTCCGATTTCTACAAAACTATAGCCAATATCTACATAGGTCCAACTTGTTCAAGTCAATCTCTCGGTCTACTCTTGAGGCAAACAGAAGTATTATGAAACCATCCTATACTCATCAAAAATTCAAGGACCAGTTTGGCAAAGAGCCGGAAGTTGTGATCCGGGCTCCTGGAAGAATCAATCTCATCGGAGATCACATTGATTACCTGGAGGGTCGGGTCTTACCCATGGCCATCAATAAACACATTGAGATGGCCGCAACCCCCAACTCCTCAGGAGAAATCAAAGTCTGGTCAGAGGCCGCAGAAGGTCCCCCGGTGATCATCCCGTTGAATGATCTATTCAGGGACAATACCGAGGCAAAATGGGCGAATTACATCTCTGGAGTCGTGGTCTTAATGAAACAGAAAGGCATCGAGACCCATGGGTTTGATGCCGTCATTACCTCCACATTGCCGCAAGGGGCAGGAATGAGCAGTAGTGCCGCACTGACAACGGCGACGGCATTATGCATGGAGGCTCTAGCCAAGAAAAAGCTGGAACCGTTTGAAAGAGCGTTGCTCTGCCAGCATGTGGAACACGAGTTTGCTGGAGTGCCTTGTGGGATCATGGACCAACTGGCGGTGGGCATGAGCCAGCAGGACCAGGCTTTGTTGATCGATTGCCAAAGTCTTCGAGTGGAAAACGTGACCTTCCCGGATGACCTGGACATCGTCGTCTGTGATTCAGGAATCCAACATTCCCTGGCAGATGGAGAATACAAACGCAGAAGAGAGGAATGCAGGGAAGCCATGCAGATCCTCAAAACAAAGTCTCTTCGCTATGTTAAGATCGAGCAACTGGAGGCCGAAAAGAAACAGCTTGGAGAAACTTTGTACCATCGAGCCAGGCATGCCATCACGGAGATGGAAAGAGTGCTGGAGTTCGTTATCGCTCTACAGTATTCAGACATAACAAAAGTTGCCCGATTGATGTGGGATAGCCACTTTTCCCTGAAGGATGATTTTGACGTTAGCTGCATGGAATTGGATCACCTGGTAAGAATCGCCTATGACTTTGGCAGAAACCGGGGGCTACTGGGTTCACGGATGACAGGAGGCGGCTTTGGCGGCTCAACTGTAAACCTGGTGAGGTCAGATGCCAGCCACCAGTTTATTACCTACATGAAAGACAAATACAAAGAGACGACAGGCCAGGATATTTCTCCCTTTATAACCAGACCTTCACAGGGGGCTCACGACTGTACTCCCCTATCGGCCCGGCCATAACTCTTGACCACCAAATATGAAAAGAATCTGGAACACATTACTACTCACGACAGTGAGCGTTGTAAACGCGACGCAAGCAGCCGACTACCCACTCAAACCAATCCCCTTCCATGAAGTGGAGATGACGAGCGATTTCTGGCGTCCCCGACTGGAAACCCAACGCAAAGTCCTCGTACCCTTCGCCTTCGACAAGACCAAGCCCGGCGTCGCCCATTTGCAAGCTGCCGCCGACCACTTGGCTGGCAAGGAAGTGGAAGGTCACCGCCCCCATCGCTTCATTGATTCCGACCTCTACAAAGTGATGGAGGGTGCGGCCTACCTCGCCAAGCTCAAGGACGACCCGGAACTGGAGGCACAGTTCGATCGCATCGTCGACGTCATCGCCGCAGCACAGGAACCCGATGGCTACCTTTACCCATCCCACACCACTGGAGTCGGCTCGGAGAAAAGCATGATGGGCAACAAGCCCTACACCTTCGTTGTCCACAGCCACGAACTGTACAACATGGGACACCTCTACGAAGCCGCCATCGCCTACTACCAGGCCACCGGGAAGGACAAGCTTCTGAAGGTCGCCGAAAAGAACGCCCTACATATCAACAAAGTCTTCTTTGAAGGCGGCGACCCCAAGTACAACGGTGGCAAACCCATCCGCCAGGCACCCGGTCACCAGGAGCCGGAACTTGCCCTGGTCCGCCTCTACCGGGTCACGGGTAAGAAGCTCTACCTGGACATGGCCCGGAAGTTCCTCGAAATTCGCGGCAAGACCTATGTTCCAGACGGCGAAGGCGTCATGTCCCCGACCTATGCACAGCAGCACAAACCACTGGAAGATCAAAGCGAAGCCGTGGGCCACGCAGTCCGTGCCACTTACCTTTACTCCGGGATGGCCGATGTCAGTGTTCTCACCGGTAACACAGCCTACACGAAAGCCCTGGACCGGATATGGGGCAACATCACCAACACCCGCATGCACATCACCGGCGGCCTCGGTGCCGTCCACGGAATCGAAGGTTTTGGTGCCCAATACGAATTACCCAATGGCCACGCCTTCAATGAGACCTGTGCCGCAGTCGGCAACGTGCTTTTCAACTACCGCATGTTCCTCCTCCACAAGGATGCCAAGTACCTCGACGTAGCCGAAGTCGCCTTGCTCAACAACGTCCTCGCAGCCGTCAACCTGGAGGGCAACAAGTTCTTCTATGTCAACCCCCTGGACGCCGACGGCAAGTACCCGTTCAACCATGGCACAGCCGGACGGGCACCCTGGTTCGGCACCGCCTGCTGCCCCAGCAACATGGCTCGCCTCCTCCCCCAAGTCCAGGGCATGACCTACGCCCACGACGATGAGAATCTCTACATCACCTTCTACGCCGGCTCGACCACCACCGTGAACATTGACGGAGTGCCCGTGACCATCACCCAGAAAACCGGTTACCCGAATGATGGTAAAATCTCCCTTACAATTTCCCCCGCCGAGCCAATCAACTTCCGTCTCCACCTACGTATCCCAACCTGGACCAGGGAGCAATTTGTCCCAGGTGAACTCTATACCTACGAACAGCCGGAAAAGGGCAACCCCGTCCTCAAGATCAACGGGCAAGAGCGTAAGTACTTCCTCCAGAAAGGCTTCGCCACCTTTGGACGCAACTGGCTCAAGGGAAGCAAGGTGGAACTCGAACTCCCCATGCCTGTTAAAGTCAACAAATGCCACACCCAGGTCGAAGCCAACCACCATCGCATAGCCCTCACCCGCGGCCCCTTTGTTCTCTGTGCAGAAGGCGTGGACAATGGAGGAGCAACCCAACGTTTCTTCTTCAACCAATCGTCAGACACTTCCGGAGCCAGCATTTCCAAAACCTGCACCGAGCATGGCTCGTTCTTACAGGCCACGGTCAATGCCCAAGCAGTCACCAAGTCCGGCAGCAAAGAGGACACGAGCCTCAAGCTCACCCCCTACTACGCATGGAATAACCGTGGTGCCAGCTCCATGACCGTCTGGTTTCCGACCCAAAAAGACATGGCCATTTTCGATCCGCATGCCCTGCCCAAAGAAAGTGCATTTACCGATCTCAAAGCTTCCCACACCGCAATGGAAGACACCATCAACGCTGTCGGCGACGGGCAGGTCGACAAGTGGTCCAGCGGCAACAAAGTTCCCCGTTGGTCCAGTCGCAGCCAACCCGGCAAAGAGCAGTGGGTCGAAGGACGATTCAAGGAAACGAAGCAACTTCGCAGCGTCGGCGTCTTCTGGATGGATCGCTGGCAAGGCGATGTAAAACTCCCCAAGGAGTGGTCGATGGAAATCGAACAAAACGGAAAATGGGTACCCTTCCAACTCTACACCACCGACAGCTACGACACCCGTGCCAATCAATTTAATGTCGTCCACCCCGCAGCCCCCACCAAGTGCGATGCCATCCGCATCAAGATGACACCAAGGGAAGACACTGCCGTAGGCATCATCGAAGTGCAGGTACAATTCGAAGACTAAAACTTCGTGCGAAGCACCTTGGACTGCGGCAGCCTGCTGCCGCTTTCCGCAATGCAGCCTGCTGCTTTGCAACTTCCAAGGATATCACTTTCAAAATTTAACCAGCATGAAACTCCTCCCCCCTCTCCTTCTCAGCATCCTCTGCCTCACCCAACTCTCCGCCCGACCCAACTTCATCATCCTCTACATCGATGATCTGGGCTGGGCCGACACCTCCGTTCGCATGATGGATTGCGACCCAGACTCCGCCAGTGACTTCAACCAGACTCCGAACCTCCAAAAACTGGCCAGTCAGGGCATGAAGTTCTCCAATGCCTACGCTCCGGCTCCCACCTGTACACCTTCCCGCAAGAGCATCCAATTCGGCAAAACTCCAGGACGACTTCAGTACACCTTTGTCCATGATGTTCTGGCTCTACAACGGAAGTTAAAATGGAAGGATGAAACCTCCATGGCCGATGTTCTCAAAGAGACCGATGCCAACTACATCACCGCCCACTTCGGCAAAGGTATGGGAGGCGAAAAGATGACGTCCATTGGTTACGATGTCACCGACGAGTTTGAAAAACATTCCGACAATGGAAATTTTCACGGCGAATACGTCAGTTTGAAAAGTCGCACTCCCCTGTCACCGGAGAACCCGAAACGTATGCCGGAACTCAAGAAACGTTCGGTCGATTTCGTCAACAAACACAGCGGCAAACGCCCCTTCTACATGATGATCTCGCACTATGCGGTCCATGTTCCTCATGCGGCCCGACCTGCACTCATTGAAAAGTACCGCAAGCTTCCCCGTGGTAAGCACAACACGGATGAAGATTACCTGCCGGAAGATCAAATTCCCAAGGGCCGGAAGATCTCCTCCTGGCGTCTGCAATATGCCGCCATGCTGGAAGAAGTGGATGAAGAACTAGGAGCCCTCATGGAAGCCGTGAAGAAGACCGGTCAAGCCGACAACACCTACATCATTTTCACCTCAGACAATGGCGGCGGACTGGGTCCAAACGGCCCTCTCCGAGGCGGAAAAGCCAATCTCTACGAAGGTGGCCTACGAGTACCCTTCGTGGTAACTGGTCCAGGAGTTCAAGCCGGTGTGCAATGTGATGTCCCTATTGCTCAATGGGATCTGCTGCCCACCCTTCACGACTTGGCCAACAGCCAGCAACCGCTGCCCTGTGATCTTGACGGAGGCAGTTTACGGGAAGTTTTCGAAAAAGGAAATGCCGGACAAGTTAAGCGGCCAGTCGAAGGTTTTGTCTTTCACTATCCCTGTTACTTTGCTCCACCACTGAGCATCATCCGTTTAGGAGATTACAAACTCATGGAGCATCTCCTCAGCGGTGAACAAAAGCTCTTTAATCTAAAGAACGATTATCAGGAAAAAGAGAACCTGATCAGTCAGAACCCGGAAAAGGCTGCAGAGTTGAAAGAAGTGATGGACAAGTACTTGAAGTCCATTGATGCCGAAGATATTCAGCTTGTTTACAAAGCAAGATTTGCCGAACTGGATCACTTTGAGAAAGGGGCGAGAGAAGTGCATGCCAAGGCCATTGAAAAGGCCAAAGGCGACAAAGCTCTCATAGACGAAGCCAATGCCAGGCTGGAGGCGAACTTGGAAAGGTTTGCCAAGAACCGAGTCGAATGCCGAGAAAACATGAAGGGCACGACATTTTGATTCCTGAGGAATCGATTTCTCAACACGAATGTAAAAGAATGAAATGAAATTACGCGAATGCGGAATCATTCGTGCCATTCGCGAAAATTCGATTCCATTCGCGTTAAAATACCTAATTATAAACCACTGATGCAGAGATTTCTCAACTTGGAGTGCGGTGGCAAGACACCGCCTTGGTTAGGACGACATGTCGCCCAGGGGAAAGCTGCGTCCTGCCGCCGCACTCCATATATGCTGTTAGGCTTTCTGATGCTTTTATGTTTTGGAAACCTCCAAGCCAGTGAAAAGCCTCCCTTCACCGATTACTGCCAACGTCTCGAACACGAGATCCAAGGCCGCAAACACGGATTTCTTGCTGGCAATGTGACCTACTACATCGGCGGTTTTCATGCCAGTTGGAAACCCGTCGAAGACGAAACTATCGGACTCACCCACCCCTTCCATCATGACCTTCGAAGTCGCGGAGTCGGCCTCCTCGAAAGTGAATTAACAGGCACCGAACACACAGGCGTAGGCAATGACTACAATGGATGGGAATTCTACAAAGACACCCGTGTACTTTACGGCAGTGTCATCATCGACGGCCAAACTCACAAACACCCCAAGCCGAAAAGCATGCGATGGCGGCCCGACAAAGTGATCTGCGAATACGAAGTCGGAGGCGTCAAGATCCGCGAAGAAAAGTTCATTGCAGCCAACGATGCTGCCGCCTCCATCATCACCTCCACCCAACCAATACAACTTCAGTTTTCCGGTCATAGTTTCTGGCATCGCAACAGCGTTACGTCGACCGCTTCCCTCCAAGTGGATTCGCAGAATAATGCACTCCTCATCACTGAAGGAGGGACCGTCAAATCCCGCCCCGACCCAGAACGCGGTGAACGCATCGGTCCTTGTGTCTATTCGGGCATGACCACTGTGTTGAGTGCCTCCAGAAACCTTTGCGGTTCCGTCGAAATCCAGCAAGACGAACGAGGCGTTCAGCACTACACATTTACAGTTCCTTGTGATACCCAAGGCACCACCGTTTCCTGGGCCATGCACGATGATAAGAAAGCGGCGGTCAAAGCCGCACGAAACATTCTGCAAAACGACCAAAACTACCTATCCGCCAAGACCGCCGAAATGAACCGCCAACTCAACGAAGAGATTCCCTGGTTTCGGTGCCCGGATGAAAAGTTTGTCGATATCTACTACTACCTTTGGGCTCTCTACCTCATGTACTACATCGAGGTGGGCCAAGGTTGGGAAATGGAAAACCACACCCAGACCGCCGTAAACAATTTCCTCGGCATTCACCGTTACGACGCCGCCTTCCAAATCAAAGTCGGAGCCTGGACAACGGACAAACCCAGGTACGCCTATGGCAATGTTCTCACCTGGAAACATCTCACCCAAAATGATCGCTACCGGGAAACCCCCAACGGCAATCGCATGCTATCCGACAACAAAGGCATTGGCTGGCACAGCGGAGCTTACGGAGGCGAAACCTCAGAACACGTTCTCGGAGCCTGGCAAATTTATGAGCACACCGGGGATGTCCAATTTCTGAAAGCCTGCTACGAAGACCACTTTGCCAAGTTGTATGAAAAACGCCTCGGCGGATTCGCCATGAATCACTTTGAAGTGGCCGAAACCCTGGAAAAAATGGCCCGACTCACCGGAAACAAATCCGACATCCAACACTGGCAAACCATCACTCGCCGTGACCCCAAACACATCCGCCTCATGTTTGACCAACGCTGGGAAGCCCACGGCATCCCCAACTACTTCAACGGCCCCAACAATGGCCTGATCATGACCAACGGCTTCTGGGCCATGCGATCCAAACATTTCCCCAACGAGTACGCCAAACCCATGGTCGAAGCCTGGGCATTGAACAAGGAGAAAGGATTCTACGGAAAGTTCTTCCCATTGGCCATGTCCAAGCAGGCCATGCAAACCTTCAACACCCCGGTCGACCACTCCTTCGGCTACACTCCCGACACCGCCTACTTCACCCTCGACGGAATGTTTCGACAAGGTCTCAAAAAGACTGCGTCCAAACTCACCCTCAACCACCTCGCCAACTACAACTACCACGAAGACTGGCAAGTCCCCGTAGCCCCCGAAGCCTACCGACGCGACCTCACCCTCTTCGGCGACCAATACTCCAACTTCAACGCAGGTAAACTCCTCCTCTACATCGAAGGACTTGCCGGACTACGCTACTCCCTCCCCGACCAAACACTCTCCATAGATCCCGCACTCCCCGAAACCTGGCAATGGATGGAACTCCGCCTCCCCATCGCCAACCAATGGACCCAAATCCACTACAC
>CAYSOI010000155.1:0-8916 GCA_964432425.1 uncultured Opitutales bacterium
GGTTCGGGGAAGACGGAGGTGTATTTGCAGCTTATGCATGAGGTGCTGGAGCAGGGGGGGAGCGTGTTGTTTCTGGTGCCGGAGGTTTCTTTGGCTCCTCAATCGGTGGACCGGATTCGGGGGAGATTTCGAGAAGAGGGTGTCGAGGTGGTGGTTTGGCACAGTTTTTTGTCGGATGGTGAACGTGTGGATTCCTGGGAACGTGTGGCAAGTGGAGCTGCAAGAGTGGTGGTGGGCGCTCGTTCGGCGATTTTTGCCCCGTTGAAGGATTTGCAGCTGATCGTGGTGGATGAGGAGCATGAACCTGCTTACAAACAGGAGGAAATGCCGAGGTATCATGGTCGGGATGTTGCAGTTTACCGGGCGATGTTGGAGGGTTGTTTGTGTTTGTTGGGGAGTGCGACGCCTTCTCTGGAAAGTATTCGAAATGTACGGTTGGGGCGGTATGGGATTGTGCATTTGCCCAAACGTGTGGATGACAGTGAGCTGCCGATCATGCATGTGGTGGACATGACGGGAGAGGTGATGAAGTCGAAATCGAACCACATGGTGGCGTTTTCCAGCATGTTGAGCGAAAAGCTGAAGTTGCGGTTTGAGCAGGGGGAGCAGTCGATTGTTTTTTTAAACCGCCGGGGTTATTCCAAGCGTTTGTTGTGTCCGGACTGTGGGTATGTTGCGTTTTGTGATCATTGCAGTGTGTCCATGACTTTTCACCGTTCCGATGGTCAGTTGCGGTGTCATTTGTGTGGTCTGGAAAAGGAGGCTCCAGAGCGTTGCCCGGATTGTAGTTCGGTAAAAGTGCGTTGGCGGGGTGTGGGGACGCAACGTGTGGAGGAGGCGTTGTTGCATTTGTTGCCCAATGCCAGGGTGATGCGGATGGATGCGGATGTGATGGGGCGAAAGAATTTGTACCGGAAGATTCTTGGGGATTTTCGCCGTGGGCAGATTGATGTTCTGGTGGGCACGCAGATGATTGCGAAGGGGTTGGATTTTCCGAATGTGACCCTGGTGGGAATCATTGATGCGGATTTATCCATGTATCAGCAGGATTTTCGGGCCGGGGAGAGGACGTTTCAATTGTTGGTGCAAGTGGCGGGAAGAGCGGGGAGGGGAGATCTGGCCGGGGAGGTGGTGGTGCAGACCTTTGATCCTTCGGCGGCTCCCATTCAGTTTGCCCGTCGTGCGGAGTTGGAGTTGTTTCTGGATGATGAGTTGTCGATGAGAGAGGAGTTTGGATATCCGCCTTTTCGTTGTTTGGTTCGACAGGTATTTTTAGGTCCGAATCCTGATAAGGTTGTCTTTTTTGCGGAGCACTGGGTGAAAAAGGTCACGGAAGTGCTCAATCCCATTGTGGATATCCGTGGTCCTGTTCCGGCTCCATTGGAGAAAGTAAAGGACCAGTATCGGTTTCAGGTCTGGTTCTTTTTTCCGAGAGGGATCCCGGTTGCCAAGCAGTTGTATGCTCTGAGAAAGGATTTTCCGATGGATCGGGATGTCCGGGATTACCTCGATGTGGACCCGTTCAATTTGTCTTAGACGCCGAGTTCTACTGGTTCCGGGACTTGGGCAAAGGCCGCGTCCATACGATCCAATGCATTGAGCAGAGTGGATCGGGGACAACCAAAATTGAGGCGGACATACCGGGGTTTTCCAAAATCTCTTCCGTCGGAAAGCCCAACTCCGTGATCTTCGAAGAATTTGTGCGGGTCTTCAGCTTCAAGTTGTGTCGCATCGATCCACTGCAAATAGGTTGCTTCTACAGGAGTGGTGGAGAGCCCAGGCATTTTGTTGATCCGGTCATAAACAATTCTGGCGTTTTCCTGGAGGTATTGGATGAGTTGGTCATGCCAGTCCTGAGAGTCTCGGTAGGCGGCAAGGGCGGCATGGTAGCCCATGGCCGCCGGGTCGGGGACAATTCCGGCTCTTTCTCTTTTAAAGGCAGATCGAAGTTGTGGGTTGGAGATGATGGCAAAGGAGCAGCCAAAACCTGGTAGGTTGAAGGTTTTGCTGGGTGCCATGAGGGTGATGCACCGGTCTGCAATTTCTGGGGCCAGGGTTGCAATGGGGATATGAGGGAGGTCTTGACGCAGGAGGAGTTCACAGTGGATTTCGTCGGAACAGAGGACGAGGTCATTACGAAGCGTGAATTCGGCGACTTCTTCCAGCTCTTGCCTTGTAAAAATTCTTCCGAGGGGGTTGTGTGGATTGCAGAAGAGGAAAAGTTTGGTTTTGTCGGTGAGGGTTTCCTGGAGTCCTTCGGTATCCAGGGGCCAGGTTTGCTGTTCTTCATCCCAGGTGAGTTCATGGCGAAGTGTCTGGCGGTGAGCAAATTTTGGTGCAGAGAGAAAGGGAGGGTAAATGGGAGTGGTGGTCAGGATGTCTTCGCCAGGTTCTCCGACGGCACGGCTGGCGATATTTAGCCCAGGCACCATGCCGGGTAGCCAGATGATCCACTCGGGGTCCACTTTCCATGCGTATTGATTCCAGAGGCGTTCCAGCAGGGTTTCCACAAGTGCTTTAGGCGGCAGGCAGTAGCCGAAGACTCCGTAATCAACTTCCTTTCGAAGGGCTTCAATGACTTGAGGTGGAGAGGTGAAATCCATGTCGGCGACCCACAATGGTAGGATGTCGCGGTTTTCATATTTTCCCCATTTCAAGGTGTCGCGGCCAGTACGATCAATGGGTGTATCAAAATTGTAGAGTTCCATAGTTGTTGAAAGATTCCCTTTAGTGGGAAGCAGTAAATTTGCAATCTGTTCAGAATCGAGATTGAAAACTGTTTGTTGCCGAGGCAGAAACTGAAGTCAATCCAAGGTCTGATCAGAAACTCACTTTTCTTCGAAGTGGGAATGAGGGGTGGCCAGGCGCATAACCTGAACCTTCTACAACTTCATTTTAAGGCTTTGCGCTTGCAGCCGCCTTAAGAAATTCCCCGGAAGTGGTGCTTTTATGGCGTTTGGTTGTCACCACACGAGAGGCTCCATTTGAATTGGACTCGCTGCTTCCTTTAGCTTTGGCTAGCCTTACTTTCTTTTCGTAATGCTCTGAAGCAAATACATGAGAGTGGAGATTGCTGATCCATTCTTTTCCTTCTTGTGTCACTTCGAGATACCTGAGTGCGGTTTCGATGTTGGGACTGACTACATCCCAGAAGAATTTGGCAAAACTGGATCGCATTTGCCCTGGGGTTTTGTAATCGAAGCGTTTATTTACACCGAGTTCTTCAAATTCGTAGAAGAGATTGGAAAGTTTCAAAAAGTAGCTTGGGTCTCCAAGTTGTCCAATAAAGTCAGCTGCACGTGTCAAACCTGGCAGGTCTTCGGTGTCTTTATGGAGTTCAGAATCTTGAGGAATGGGGAAACGGGTCATTTCGATGTAGGAGGCAATTCTGTCTGCATCCATCAATGGATTGTTTCCAAAGCGTTCCATGATCATCAATTTTCCTCGATCAACATGGTAAGGAGTCAATAGGGCACTGGTACCGTTTTCGTCGATCTCAATGAGATTGCCAAAGCCATCATCATATTTTCCGTAGCAGTCATTTTTGCATACACCCTTTACGTAGCCAATGTCATGGCAGAGTAATGCCACAACAAAATGCAGCCAATCTTCAGGTCCCACTCCACCTTTGTTGAGTTGACGTCCTTTCAGGATTTCCTGCCCTACCAATGTGACCATGATGGTGTGGTCTATATTGTGATAGAGGGCATCGCAGTTTGCTAGGTTTTCCAGGGCAAGATGACCTGCCCAAGCCAACAACTCCTCTATGTCCGTATTCATTGATCCGAAGGAGAGCCTGTACGTTTCCCGAATCTTATTAACGAAAGGATCGATCTTCAGTTTTTGGATGTTCAGCATCTTTTATGGGGGAGGATAGATGGGAGACCTACTGGGGTTAGGATTTGATAGTCGTTAGGGCTGAAGCTGGATAAAGTCAGACAAACTAATAAATAATAGGGCGGCTTGTCAAGGGGATGCTGTTTGAATTGTCTTTGTTTATGCGGGTGGGTTCAGGATTTTATGTGTAAAGAAGGATAATACTATCACTAGAAATAGGATTAAGCCGATTGTTGCTTTGACTCTCCAGTCCCACCTTTCTTTTGGGGGAGACAAAGAATCGGATGAAAGGGTCTGAAGGGTTTGAGGTTCGGCTTCTTGTTTTTCCAGTAATTCTTGAAATTCTCTGTCTTCTGGCGGAAGCATGGTGTTGTTGTCGTGTGTAAAAGGTGGGAATAAATGCAGAGGAAACGGTGGATATCTTCAAATATCAAGTGTTCATTATCCAATTTTTTATAAATTTTTCCCCAAAAATTCTACTTTGTCAGCCCTTTTATTCATTGGGAAGGCGGAGGTTATTCACAGGGGTGTGGATAAATGTGAATATCTATCGTTTGCATTACGGTAGGGGAATAGGGCATAACTTTAAGCCTACAAAGAAGATTACCTGAAAACCCTTAGTCACACAAACCATTGCACCGTTCAAAAGAATGTTAGTCGCAGAGAAGGAATATTTGGAGATGGAAGTCGATATGCAAGGAATGGATACCCATTTTGAGCCGACGTTGAAAACAGAATTGGTTCCCAGCATGGAATATATTAATGACATACACCACGATACGGAGTTTAAGACGCAAATTCGTCATTCCTCCGTGTGGACTATGATCATCCGCTTGGACGATTTTCTGTCTGAAGCGGTCGCTTGATTGAAGCCTAAAGCAATGCTTGGATGGCCTTTAGTGCAGAGGTCCTGCATGTTGGCAGAGCTATAGGCTAATTTCTGCAACTCTGACAGGTCGTATCAGTCACTTAGGAATGTATTTCTGATCGAGATTGGTCTAATGGTAAGCTTGTCGCAACAAGCTCCTTGTTAGTCACCATCGGCAAATGACTTGATTTGCCTCTCCGCCCAGCTCAAGGGGGAGAAATTTTTCCTTGGAAAATGGTAGGCCGACTGGGACTCGAACCCAGAACCAATGGCTTAAAAGGCCACTGCTCTACCGATTGAGCTATCGACCCATCGGAAAAAAAGAAGGTGCCAAAAAATAGGTTTGGAAATACTTGGCAAGCCTAATTCCGAAAAATTATGAGATTTTGGCTTCGGTGTGTTGGTTCCCCTAAATAATATACTTGTATTTCGGTGTCGGGGTTGGTTTCGTCAGAATCTCGTTCTTGTTAACTCTGTTGGTTGCAGGTTTCGTCTTTAATTGTTACTTGGATGCGTAGATTTGAAGGATGTTCTAAAATGAGGCTTTTCGTTGCGGTCATTAGTGTAGTTATCAGTTCTTCCCTTTTGGGGGAGGAGGATTTTCGAAGTTGGATCAGCTCAGATGGGCAAAGGATTCAGGGAAAGCTCATCGACTTCGGTGAAAAGCTGAATCAGGAAACTCAAGAGATGGCACCTTATGCTACTTTGGATATGAAGATTCCTGCTGGCAATGAGAAGAAGGGAGAGGTGGAAGAGATTCGGCGGTTTGAGATCCCTATGGATCGGTTTGCTCCAGAAAGCCAAAGTTACATTCTGGATTGGGATTGGGGGCGAAATCGTGCTCCATTTCTAGCACGTTGCTTGCAGGTAGTAATGGGAGAAGTGCGTGATATCCAAAAGCAGCGTATTCAGGAAACGCCAATTTATGACAGAATTTATCTAAAGGATGGGGCTGTGGCAAAGGGTATTGTTAAAAACGCAAATGTCGCCTTGCATGCCTCCTATGGAGCCTTTGCTCTGAATGTTGGTCGAATTGCTGCCGTTCAGTTTGCGGAGGAAGGGGAAAGCATGGACCAGCTTCTCACAGTAAATACGAACCGGTTTAGTGGTTTTATTTCTTTTCCTGAAGATGCCACATCAGGAGGCCGAGCCAATTACCTTACCTATACTTCGGACACAGGGCAGACGGAGACTATTCGAAAGGAGATGATTGGGAAAATCATTTTTCAGGTTCGAGAAGATGAATTGTCGGCAATTGATGCTCGGCGTATGGCGGGTGGAAAGTCGGTATTTGTGCGGTTAAAGAATGGCGATTATTTCGATGCAAAGGTGGGGGATGGCCAATTTTCCATCAATGCCACCGGTCGGACCGTCAACATTGCTGCCACGGATGTGAACCGCATTGAAGTTGCTGGGAAAAATCGGGCCCAAACGGTTGTTCTGAAAAATAATGGAGGTAAGGAAATCGGTTATTTTGCAGACGAAGACCTGCCCATTAAACTGGATATCGGGCCAGAACTTTCGATCTACCGTGAACGGTTGGACCTTGTCTATTGTGTCGATAGTTTTCGGCCTCTCGGAACTATCGTAAATGTTGCGGAAGAAAAAGATGCCCGTCTTACCATTAATCAGGATCCAGGAGGGAATCCAGTTGGAATCGTATCGAGAATCGGCTCCAGTTCTGCATTCATGGGAGTACTGGAGCCCGAAGATAGGATCGTGAGTATTAATCAGCAAATTCCTGATTTTGAATCGAAGGATACGACGTATGAACTGGCTTTGGAAGCTATGTTTGAGGAGCAGACCATGCCCTACATCGTAATGGGGGTTCAGCGAGGTGGGCAGTTCTTCCAAGTCACGATCATCAATGCCCCTGCGAGTGGGTAAACCATTCACCTCTCCCGAAGGCATGATAGGCACCATGTTGGGTGTGGTTTTATGATGGGGGAATGGACTGGTGTTAAGGTCGGTCCTTTACTTCGAATACATGCTTGACCCAAACTGAAAAACTTCCAAACTTCCTTGCATTTTGCAATTACACCCATCCAGAATCATAAAAACAATTTCTCTCCATGAGTAACGACGCCGCTGCAGAAGAAACTTCAAATCCATCTCAGGAGCCACAGAAACCTGAGAAACCTCAAGAACCTGAGACACCCAAGGATAAAACCGCATCTCAGGAAACAGATACCCCAACTTCCTGTTGCCTCTCGATTTTGGATTGGCCAGGAGAAGTCTGGGCCTTCATGATTCTGAGGCTGTCTCTGGCCATGAGGTTCATCACTGCGGGTATCGAAAAGTTCCGTGGCCCTCAATACCGGTTGAACATGGAGGAGATGAAGGGGGCAAACAGCACAGCTGAGCTATTTCGCACCAAAATGGAAGATTTTGTTCATGGCGAACTCTCCGAAAAATATGAAGGCGACAATGGGCTGGACCCTGAGAAACTGAAAGAAGCCTTTGGCGAAAAATTCTTCAATAATTCCTCCTACGTCGAACACTTCGAAAAGCCGGTCATTGATTTTTCAAAACTGCCAGGTGGGGACCCGGATGGAATTAAAGAAGTGCTCGATCTTTTCATTCAGGACGACCTCACTATTCAGTTGGAAGGAGACAGTGGCCTGGATATGGAAAAAGTCACTTCCACCTTTGGCGAGAAATTTGCCAACAATGCAGATTTCTTTGTGAAAGAAGGGAACGATACCTACTTTTCCGATGAACTGAAGAACGTGTTGGTCGATACTCCAAAGGACCAACTGGCAGAGGTCCTTGGAGCAGATGCCATCCCTGCATTCGTGAAAATCATCGGTGATGAATATGGCCGTCATGTCATTCAATCCGGTACACAATTTGGCAATGGCCTGGTGGACTTGTTGGCTACGACGACAAACCCGGACCAACTTGCTAAATTACTGGGCAAGGATGCTCACGCCCAGATTATTGACGGGGTCAAGAAGTCGATTACTCACTTTGGTCCTGATTCCATCGACACCTCTTACGTCTACAATCTCGATCACTACGCTTTCAAATCTGAGAAATTCCTCGAAGTGCAGGAAGCCTGGTACGCCAATTTCCCGCTTATGCCAAAATGGTCACTTGGTCCTTTTGTTCATAGCTTGGGTTACCTGCTTTTGTTCTTTGGAATTACCACTTTGCTTGGAGTCAAAACCCGCCTCTCACTTACCGCCATGGCCTTGCTTTACCTGGCTCTTTCCTTTGGAGCTGGATTGCTTGTGGCTGCGGGAGCTGCGCCTCTTGTGCAGAATAACGTGCTGTTCCTCTCCCTGTTCTTCCACCTGTTTCTGACCGTCTACGCTTTATCACTGTCCAAGCATGAGAAGTTCGCTTTGGTGAAGTAATTCGCTCACATAATTGTCCTAAGGGATCATCATCCGAACAATTTCAACATTATTAACACAACTAGATCATAACCAACATGAGCCAGAAAAAAACTGATACCCCTTCCTCTGAAACACCGTCCGTCAACCGGCGTGACTTTATTGCCTCCACTGCTGCTGTCGGTGGTTTGGCCATCGCTGCCCCCTCTATCATTAAAGCTCAAAGCTCCTCCGATGAAATCAATGTTGGCTTGATTGGCTTTGGTCAACAAGGCCAAGTTCAGGTCGAAGCTTCCATCAACATTCCTAACATCAAATTCCGTGCCCTTTGCGACATTTGGCCCTACGCCCAAAAGAAGGGAATCGGAACCTTGCTCCGTTATGGCCATGATGTTCGTCAGAACGCCTACACCAACTACGAGGAAATGCTCGAAAAGGAGGCGAAGAATATTGACGCAGTTCTCATCGCAACTCCTGATTTCATGCATGCTCCCATGACCGTTGCTGCCCTTCAGGCTGGTAAGCATGTCTATTGTGAGAAGTTGATGTCCAACACTGTTGAGGGAGCCCGTTCCATGGTAGAAGCTTCCCAGAAATCCGGCAACCTCCTGCAAATTGGCCACCAACGCAGAAGTAACCCCCGCTACCTTCACGCCAAGGAAAAGTTGGTAAATGGCAAGGATCAGGGAGGCGCAGGGATCTTTGGTCGCATCACTCACGCCAACGGTCAATGGAACCGAGCCGTCAGTGAAGCCCGTACCATTCGTGACCGCTACAATCTGGACGAGGCTACTCTGAAGGCAAACGGCTACGAGAGCATGCACCAGTTCCTGAACTGGCGTTGGTTCAAGAAACTTGGCGGTGGCCCCATCA
>CAYSOI010000156.1:0-1140 GCA_964432425.1 uncultured Opitutales bacterium
GTTTCGGTTGTCTCGGGCGTAGAGTGTGGAGTTGGAGATGGCGGGGTAGGAGCGGCCGGAGCCGAGGATTTGGCGGCGGGCGAGTTCCTGATAGCCTTTGGGGGTGGCTTTGGCGATGAGGAGTTCGCCGGATTCGAGGAGGGTGATGAGTTTGTTATCGGCGATGAGGAGAAGGCCGTGGGTCATGGTACGGGTGGTCCAGAGGAGTTTGCCTTTGGCGGGATCTATGCAGCGAATTTGGGTACCGGATTCCTGGCGTCCGTGAATGCCGTAGAGGTGACCTTTGTGGAAGACGGGAGTGGCGAAGTGGCAATCAAGGAGGTCTTGCTTTTGCCAGAGTTGTTGGAGTTTGCCGTCCGGGGCAACTTCCCAGAGTGCGGCGCCGACTCCGTAGCAGGTGGAGGCGAAGAGTTTGTTGTCTCCACAATGTACGGCACTGGCGGCGTTGACCGAGGCATGCATGGTGGGGCGGTAGTAGGTGTCAAAGAGGAGGTTGGGTGTTTTGTTGGCGAGGGTTGCGCCGACCAAGCCTTCACGGGTGAAGAAGACGGCGGTGGGCTTGTTGTGCAGATTGGCCAGGATGGGGGAGGCGTAGCTGGCTTCGTGGTCGGTTGCCTGCCATACGAGTTTGCCCGTTGTGGCGTCAAAGGCTGCGACTCCGGCTCCTTTTGCATTTTGTCGGCCACCAAGGTTGAGGAGAACGAGGTTGTTGTGAACTATGGGGGAAGAACAGCGGCCGAAAAAGCCTTTTCCTGAGCGGAATTGTTCGGCGGCGTTGTGCGTCCAGAGGATCTTTCCGGTTTCGAGCTCTGTGCAGGTGAGTTGTCCGCCAACCCCGAAGGAGTAGACTTTCTTGCCTGCAATGGTTGGGGTCGATTTGGGTCCGAGGTTACTGTCAAAGCTGTCACTGTGGCTACAGTGTTGTTCGACTTTCCAGAGTGTTTTGCCGGTTTTGGAATCAAAGGCCTGCAGGATTTCGTTCTCTCCAATTCGGTGGTGGAGAACGGCTTTTCCATCGGCAACTACTGGACTACTGTGTCCATCTCCAACTTTGACTTTCCATAGGGTGGAGTAGTCTTCGGTTTCAGAGAGGAGGCGAATCTTCGTGGTGTCGGAGGCGATGCCATTGCGATCAGGTCC
>CAYSOI010000156.1:1240-8867 GCA_964432425.1 uncultured Opitutales bacterium
TTGGTTTTCCGGTTTTCCTTGGGGATGCGGAAGTTGCCTTTTTTGAGTTGGTTGTAGTGGATTCTGGCGACTTGCCACATGTAGGTGCCGGACTCTTGGCCAAACTCATTGGCAGCGGCTTTGTAGAGGTGTTGGAGGGCTTTTTCTTTGTTGCCTTGGATTTCGTACCACATGCCGATGTAGAAGTGGGCGAAGAAGTAGCGGCGGGTTTTGTAGGCGGGGGATTCTTTCGATTCGTCGGCGGCTTTGAGGATGGACTCGGGAGTGGTGCCTTCTTTGCCTGCCAGGAGATCATAGACGGCGGGGAAGGGGTGGCGGTCAAAGCGGGTGTAGGGGAGCATTTCCTTTTTGGCTTTGTCTACGTTGTGGAAGTTGGCCTGGCAGAAGAATTTCCAAACTCCGTTTTCTCGGTCAACTGCGTCGTAGGCGTGATATTTGGCGAATTGTTTCATGCCTTTTTCAAAGTCATTGATGTAGTAGTAGGCGATGCCGAGTCGCCAGTGTGGAGCGTCCTGGGAGGGATCGAGCTGGATCATTTTCTCGTAGTCGGCCACAGCTTCTTTGAAGTTTCCGGCGAAGAGGTGATTGTCTCCGCGACGGGAATGAAGGCGAACATTGTCTGGGTACTTTTTGATGAGTCGGTCGTGGTGTTCGATGTTGGCCTTGAAATTTTCCTCCAACTTTTTGACGAGTTCCAGAGATACGGGTGGGAGGGTGGTTTCTTTTGCTGTTAGCAGGAAGGGGAGAAGCAGAGTCAGGAGTAAGAGTGAGTGTTTCATGTGATGGAATTATTCGCTGGTGTTGAGTAGAAGTCCTTGTTTTCGGGCGGAATTGTAGGAGACATGGAAGGCGAGGCAGGCCAGTGCATAATACAATAGGTCGAGGGCGAAGGCATTGATCAGATTTTGTGCATGGAAGGTTTTTTCCAGGAAGAGGGCTCTCATGCCTTCAAAGATGTGAGCTGGGGGCAGGGAGTAGGCGATGTTTTGTAAAATTGGTGGGAGTACATCGACGGGATAGTAGATCGCCATGATGGGGGCGAGGAGGAAGATGGTGAGCCAGGCGAGGCTTTCAGCGGCTATGCCGTGTCGGACGAGCATGGCGACAATCAGGATGCCTGTGCACCAGCCGAAAATTACGAGGGCCAGGAAGTAGAGAATGAGGGGGGCACCGAGTCCGAGGATGTTGAAGTTGAAGAGGGGGAGGGCGATGAGGCAGGCTGGGATGACGCCAATCAATGTGCGAAGGATGCTGATGAGGGTGATGGAGGCGATTAATTCGTAGGGGCGTAGCGGGCTGACAAAGAGGTTGCCGAGGTTGCGGGACCAGATTTCTTCGAGAAAGGAGAGGGCGAAGTTGATGTGGGAGCGGAAGAGGACGTCCCAGAGAATGACAGCGGTGATCAGGAGTGAGGGGGCTTTTTGGTAGAGTGGAGCTTCAGAGATGAGGTGTTTGCTGATGAATCCCCAGGTGACGAGTTGCATGGTGGGCCAGAAGATGATTTCCATCATGCGGGGCCAGGAGCTTCGCAAGAGGTAGATGTAGCGAAGCATGAGGCCGGATATGCGGGTGGGGGACATGGTGGGGAAGAGGTGAAAAGGGGAAGAGGGGGTTAGTCTTGGCGGTTGGCGTTTCTGACGATTTTGAGGAAGGTTTGTTCGAGGTCGGTTTTGTTATGTCGGGTAATGAGTTCTTCGGGGGTGCCGCGTTCTACGATTTTGCCGTGGGTCATGATGAAGACTTGCTGGCACATTCTGTGGACTTCGAGCATGTTGTGGCTGGCCAGGAGGATGGCGGTGTTGCGGCGTTGTTGGTAGCGAAAGAGGTAGTCCCGAATCCAGGTGGCTGTATCGGGGTCGAGGCTGGCGGTGGGTTCGTCCAGGAGGAGGAGTTCGGGTTCGTTGATGAGGGCTTTGGCCAGGGAGACCCGGGTTTTTTGTCCGGCGGAGAGTTTGCGGAGTTGTTTGTTGAGGAGTTCTTTGAGTTCGAGGTCTTCGGTCAGTTGTTCGATGCGGCTTTTTGCATCTTTGACTTCGTAGAGTTTGGCATAGACCTTGAGGTTTTCCCGTACGGTGAGTCGTTGGGGGAGGTCAATGTAGGGGCTGGACATGTTGACCCGCGGGAGGATCTTGAAGCGATGTCGCAGGAGGTCTTCTCCAAAGATGTGGATGCTTCCGGTTGTGGGCAGAAGCAAGCCAAGGAGCATGGAGATGGTGGTGGTCTTGCCAGCACCGTTGCTGCCCAAGAGGGCGGTGGTGCAATGGGGCTTCAGATCAAAGGTGAGGTTGTCGACTGCTGTGAAGTCGCCGAATTTTTTGGTCAGTTCTTTGACCTCAACAACGGCAGCTTTGTCAGTCATGCGGGGAGGTGACTCGCTTTCTTGTTCAATCAGTAGGCTTGAAGCGGGTCCTGTGAGTGCCATGATCAGCCTCTGTCGCTGATGTCTACATAGGGGCGATGAGGGGCTCCGGAATAGACTTGGCGTGGTCGGCCTATGGGTTCTTTGTTTTCGATCATTTCTTTCCACTGGGAAATCCAGCCGGGGAGGCGGCCCAGGGCAAACATGACGGTGAACATGTCCGTCGGGATGCCCAATGCACGGTAGATGATGCCGGAGTAGAAGTCGACATTGGGGTAAAGATTCCGGGATACAAAGTAGTCATCTTTCAGAGCGACTTCTTCGAGGTGACGGGCAATGTCCAGTACGGGGTCGCTCACTCCCAGGGCATCCAGTACATCGTCACAGGCCTTTTTGATGATTCGGGCACGGGGGTCAAAGTTCTTGTAAACTCGGTGACCAAAGCCCATGAGGCGGAATGGGTCATTTTTGTCTTTGGCTTTTGCGAGCCATTTGTCAGGTCCACCTCCATCGGCATGGATGGCATCGAGCATTTCGATCACGGCTTGGTTGGCTCCTCCGTGAAGGGGACCCCAGAGAGCGGTAATCCCGGTGGAAATCGCGGAATAAAGGTTACAACGGGAAGAACCTGCAATGCGGACGGCGGCGGCGGAACAGTTTTGTTCGTGATCGGCGTGAAGGATGAGTAATTTGTCCAGAGCTCTGACTACGACTGGATCAATCTCGTACTCATCCGTAGGCAGGGCGAACATCATATTTACGAAGTTTTCTGTGTAGGAGAGGGAGTTTTTGGGGTAAATGACGGGATGGCCAACAGAGTTTTTGTAAGCCCAGGCCGAAACGGTGGGGAGCTTGGCCAGGAGACGGCTGATGGTCAGATTGATCGTTTCCTGAGAGCTGTTCGGATCGTGTGAACAGGTGTAGAAGGTACTCATTGCCGAGACCATAGAGGCCAGGATTCCCATGGGGTGAGCTTTGGAGGGATAGGCTTCGTAGAATCGTTTTAAATCCTCGTGGATAAGGGTGCGGGATTTGATTTCGGTCTCAAAGGTGGCAAACTCATCCTGAGTGGGAAGTTCTCCGTAAATGAGCAGGTGAGCGACTTCGAGGAAGTTGGATTTTTCGGCAAGGTCTTCAATGGAATACCCCCGGTAACGAAGGATTCCTTTTTCTCCGTCCAGGAATGTGATTTCACTCTTGGTGGAACCTGTATTTTTGAAGCCTACATCCAGAGTGATCAGTCCGGTCTCTGCTCGGAGTTTTGCTATGTCTATTGCGTGTTCGTTTTCCGTACCGACGATGACAGGGAATTCGTAGGTTTTATCTCCGAGTGTGAGTTTGGCTATATCGCTCATAATTCTAATTTGGGGGATGTCGTATCTGAGTGTAAGTTGAGGCGAACAAGGAGATGGCGTCCGCATGGTTATGGTTTGAAAGTGGCTGTTTTACTCGAAAGGGGGGATGAACAAAAGTGTGCCTGTGGGTTTTGTCAAATCCAGTCACACGAAAAATTTGGAAAACCGCACTACGTCGACTTCAGGATGCAACTTTTTTCCATTTATAAGGAATACTTCTGCCAATTGTTTGGCCAGAAGGGGAGCCATGAGGCTTCCTTTGGAACCCAGGCCATTCAATACCAAAAGCCTAGGGTTTGCCGGATGGGAGCCCAAAATGGGACGCCGATCTTTTATGACGGGTCGTATGCCTGTGTGGCGTTCGGCCACTACGGGCTTTTCTTTCAATAACCTGGCCAAACCTGCCTCCATTTCGATCCGTCCTTCTTCATTGGGTGGGCTTTCCAGTTGATCCCATTGATAGGTGGCTCCGGCTAGGTACTGACCGTTTTTCATGGGTCTGATCCATTTTCCTGCATTGAGGATTCCTGGAGGCAAGGGGGACTCCACCCGCAGAGTTTGGATTTCCCCGGCGGCCAATTCGAGCGGGCATTGGCCAAACCATGGATTGTCTTTGAGGCGGTATCCTTCACAGAAAATCACCCGTTCATACAGCTCATCATTCCACCACACTCCTTCGTCCAGAAGGTTCAGATCCAGGTAAGAGAACTTGGATTCTATCAACACATGTTTATTTTGGAGCCATGCTCGAACCGAATCCACAAACCTACATGTGTCTAATACCGCAGCCCCCTGAATGGAAAAACTTCCCAAATCATCCTTGAGAGCATCTCCGAAATTCCCTGCGGGATACCGTTCACCCAGCCAGGGAGAAAATTCGGCCTGTTGCTTTCTTTTTTCGTAAGCAGCGATTTCTTTCTCATTTTGAAAGCAACGCAGCAGAGGCATTTCCTGAAAAAAGCTTCCACCCAGCTTCACATCCCATTCCTGATATTGTTTTTTCGCTACGTTAAAAAACTCCTTGTATTTCCAGCTCAATGCCAGCCGTTTTCCAGTAACTGGATTCAATATGCCCGCAGCCACTCTTGAGGCCGAGTAGGGGAGATCGGCGGAGACCACGGTGACTTCCTGGCCGGCCTGCAACAGTTCCAGTGCCAGCACTGATCCCGCCAATCCCTGGCCGACAATCAGTTGCTTTGTTGGGGGTTTCATGAAGATCTGGAGGCTCTTATGATGCGTTGAGAGTTGTTTTCATTGCTTTGTTTTCACTGGAATCAGTGTAATGAACGCCGGTAAATAGGTTGGCTGTAAACCTTTCTCCAGACTTTTCCTTTTCTTTCTTGATTCAGATCGCTGGACAACCATCCTCCCCACCCTTCCAAAAATTTCCACTCATATATATACACATGATCAAAAAGTTTACATTCTCCTCTGAATCCGTTGGCGAAGGGCACCCAGATAAAGTTTCTGACTTTATTTCTGACAGTGTTCTGGATGCTTGCCTGGAGCAGGACCCCCAAAGCCGTGTTGCTTGCGAGACCTTGGTGAAAAGCAACATGGTTGCTCTGGCTGGAGAAATTACCACTGATGCTGATTTCGATTACGAGCAGGTCGTTCGTGATGCCATTACCGACATTGGCTATATCAACGACGACGACATTTTTCACGCAGACAAAGTTTTCATCTCGAACTTCCTGACCAAGCAATCTGAAGACATTGCTCAAGGCGTGGATGCCGCAGGAGCCGAAGGCAAGAAGCATGAAGAGCAAGGAGCTGGAGACCAGGGGATCATGTTTGGGTTTGCCTGTAATGATACATCCGAATTGATGCCAGCCCCCATCATGTATGCCCATCGCCTCAACCGCAAAATGGCAGAATTTCGCAAATCCGGCAATGTGCCCTGGCTGCGTCCAGATTGTAAATCCCAAGTCGCTGTGAATTATGAAAACGGCCAGGTCACCGGTATTTCCAATGTCGTTATTTCCACACAACACTCTGCCGATGTACGACATGCTGAAATTGAAGAGTTTTGTATCAAGGAAGTGATCCAGCAGACCCTTCCGGAACGTTACCTCAACGATGACACTGAATACCTTATCAACCCTACAGGACGCTTTGTGATTGGTGGACCACAAGGAGACGCTGGGCTTACCGGCCGCAAGATCATCGTCGATACCTACGGAGGTTGGGGACGTCATGGTGGGGGAGCCTTCTCTGGAAAAGACCCCAGCAAGGTGGACCGCTCCGCCGCGTACATGTGCCGCTGGGTCGCCAAGAACATTGTTGCCGCAGGACTCGCTGATCGTGTGGAACTGCAAGTCGGTTACGCCATCGGACACCCTGAGCCTACAAGCGTTACCGTTGACACCTTTGCAACCAACACAGTCAGCGAAGAAGCCATCATCAAAGCTGTTCAGGAGGTATTCAGCTTCAAGCCCGCCGACATTGTTAGCCAGATGGATCTTCTACAACCGATTTACCGCTCCACTACCAACTACGGACATTTTGCCAAAGAGGGCCTTCCCTGGGAAGATACCAGCAAGGCAGATGCCCTGAAGTCAGCGGCCCAATAACTACCCATTAACCTACATAATGAACCAGACCCAAACCGTTCCCAATTCAGAACAAGTTAACATGAGCAACACCAACGACTACAAAGTTGCCGATATCTCCCTGGCCGATTTTGGCCGCAAAGAGATCGAAATCGCCGAGAGCGAAATGCCTGGCTTGATGGCCACCCGTGAAAAGTACGGCCCTGAACAACCCTTGGCAGGAGTCAAAATCATGGGCTCCCTTCACATGACCATCCAGACCGCCGTTCTGATTGAAACTCTGGTGGACCTTGGTGCGGATGTCCGCTGGTGTTCCTGCAACATTTTCTCCACCCAGGATCATGCCGCTGCAGCCATTGCTAAATCCGGCGTGCCCGTGTTTGCATGGAAGGGGGAAACTCTTGAAGAATACTGGGAGTGCACGATCAATGCCCTGACTTGGCCGGACGGGTCCGGACCAGACCAGATTGTTGACGACGGTGGAGATGCCACCCTCCTCATCCACAAAGGATACGAACTTGAAAACCGAAGCGACTGGGTGAACACCCCATCTGAAAGTCACGAGGAGCAAGTCATCAAAGATCTGCTCAAAAGAGTGCATGAAGAAGATACCAACCATTGGACCAAAGTTGCCAAGTCCGTCGTCGGTGTATCCGAAGAGACGACCACTGGTGTACACCGTCTCTTGCACATGGAGGAAAAGGACCAACTCCTCTTCCAGGCCATCAACGTCAATGACTCCGTCACCAAATCCAAGTTCGACAACGTTTATGGCTGCCGCCACTCCCTGGTCGACGGTATCAAACGTGCAATGGACGTCCTTCTCTCCGGTAAAGTCGCCATGGTTTGCGGTTTTGGAGACGTAGGAAAAGGCTCCGCAGAATCTCTCGCCAACGAAAAGGCAAGGGTCATGATTTCCGAGATCGACCCGATCTGTGCACTGCAGGCCTGCATGGCTGGCTATGAAGTCACTACCGTTGAGGACGCTCTGCCTGTGGCTGACGTCTACGTAACCACCACCGGGAACAAAGACATCATCACGGCTGACCACATGTCAAAGATGAAAGACCAGGCCATTGTCTGCAACATTGGTCACTTTGACAACGAGATCCAAGTCGCTGGACTCGACAATATGGAAGGCGTCACCCGTGAAGTCATCAAAACCGACGACATCCCCGGTGGACCTGTTACTCGTTACACTTTCCCGAATGGAAACAGCATCTATATGCTGGCTGAAGGCCGCCTGATCAATCTGGGTTGTGCCACCGGACACCCAAGTTTTGTGATGTCCAACAGCTTCACCAACCAGACCATCGCCCAGATCGACATCCGCAAGAATCAGGAACGCAAGATCGGCGTTT
>CAYSOI010000157.1:0-6158 GCA_964432425.1 uncultured Opitutales bacterium
CGGTTCGGAGGGAGGGGCGGCGCAACCCAATGCGTCGTCCCTACCCCTATCAGATGACACGAAAGAGTTTCGGAAAATTATCATGAGAGATAGTATCACCAAACTTTTTTTGATTTGGTATATTTCCTATCTTTCTACTTTCCATCCTGTCCAAAAAGAAAGCGGTGATTTGTAGATCACCGCTTTCTTGATTAAGCTTTATTTATCGTTCTTCACCGGGGGCTGAGTCGGTGGAGGGATGTTTGGCGGTGGTGGAGGAATTTCCGTTGGTGGGGGAGGAGGAACTGGTGGGACCGCAATGGGTGGTGTCGCTACAGAAATCTTTGGTTTCTTAGGTGTAGCTTTGGCTCCTCCGGATACGGAGACACCCCCCGTGGCTGATGTCGGCACTGGCGGAGGCGGAGGTGGCGGTGGAGGATCTTTAAAGAATCCTGCGGTGGTTTCCGGAATCGCATCGTAAAGACTTTCGCCAGCATCAAATGCGGTTTTTTCCGCCAGTTTGAATAGGGGGCTGGAGACTTCGAGAGATTCCATGAAGGTCACTACTGGACCAGGTTCCGGCTCCTCTTCCTCTTTCTCTTCTTTTTCCTCCTCCTTTTTGTCGTCTTCTTTCTTTGCTTCTTTCGGAGGAGCTGGAGAACGACCAACCTGTACCTGGTAATTTCCAAGCGACTTGGTGTGGACGATCAGTTTGCGGTAATGGCCTTTGGCTTTGGTCACGTTTTCAGACTCCAGGGCCAAGGCATCATTCCAGCGAACATCCGTAATGGCATCCACCAGTTTGGTGACCGTAGAGTCATCGAAGTCTTTGTTGGGGATGCTGTGCTCCGTCGTCCATTTGCCATCCTTACGGGTAAAGGTGATTTTTTCAATTACGGGAGGCAAGGTGGGATAGGTGAGCTCCACTTTCTCGATCTCGTTATCTTCCTCCAGATGTTCGAGAAGGTTTTTCTCCACCCAGTCGGAGTTCTCATCATCAATGTTGAGCCAGGAAAAGTTATCATTGTCCTTATCTCTTTCGGATTGGACGTGGTAAGCATATTCTTCTCCAGCGACAGAAGCATATCGGCCTCCACTGTCATGGCGTTTACCGGGAGCAAATTGCCACAACGTGATCCCTTCTTTGTTTTTGAAGGTGACAGTGGTCTGGTCGGTTTCGTGCTTTTCAGCCACTTTTTCCGCTTTTCCGGCACTGCGTATGATTTTTGCTTTGAGGATGTCTTTCACGAAGCCGTTTTCTGTATCGAAGGGATCTTCTGCTGGAAGCCCGAAGAGGGTTTTTATCAACCAGCTGGCTGCCCCTTGTTCGAGAATCAGGGTTTCGGTCGTCTCTACACTGCTGACTTCCTTCTCACGAAGTTTGGCAACGGTGTCGGCATCCAGTTTTGTACCGGCTTTGGCGACGACTTCGTCATCTTTCTTGGCATCTTCAGCCAGGACATAGTTGCTCAAATCGGAACGAAACTTGTCGTCGTCATTGAGAAACAACGTGTTCTTCGAAACAATCTCAATGCGATGGGTTGTATCGAGAATCTTGGCATTCTCTTTGGTAATCAGCATGCGGCCTTTGACCTGCTGGCGTTCAGTTTTGCTGCCAGAATCATCTGCCGGGCCGGAGGTAAACTTCAGAACGACGGCGATTACCGCGATGATGGCAACGCCGATGGCGAGGTTTTTCGGTTTCATCGTGTCTAATATTGGGTTGGTTTGTTTAAACTGGAGTTATCTTCTGTTTCGGCGTGAAGAGAAGAAGGCAATACCTGCTGCAATCACAATTATCGGCATGATGAGCATGTTGGCCAATTGAACTCTGAGTTCCAGAGCTTCTATGTCTTCACGACCTTCCTTACGGTCTTTTCGTTTCTGCTTTTCAAGCTTCTGAATGTCCTCTTCCGCAGCTTCCTGTTTGGCTTGGATTTGCTTCTGCATTTCCATAATGGCAGAACGGGTATCCTCCTGAACCTGCTGGCGGATGCTGTTCATTTCATTCTGTAGGCTGACCAGCTTTTTGACCACTTCCGGATCATCTACAGTGATTCTGCCATCCGGGGTCATAAACTTCAGATAAGGCTTCAACTGTGTCTGGATTTGCTGGCTTTTTTCTCTGAGTTGGACTTGAGCAGCTCTTTGTTTGTCCTGCATGGATTGCTGGATCTTGGCCACTTCCGCTTCCAATTCCTTGTTGGCTTTCTGGATCTGCTCATCAATTTCCTTATTCTTTTCGTTGAGCTTTTCTTGGCGTTTGGCTTCCAGAGCTTCGATCTTTTCAAATGGGCGGAAGGAATCGCCTTTGATATTCACCTTGCTGAGTTTGGTATCCCCTGTGACAAGGTAGTCCACTAGGTTGATCGCCAGAACGTCATTTTCCGCGAAAACCGGACGCATGTTTTCATCGTTCTGATAGCGGGCAAACATGTTATTGAGGAAGTCGAAGTCTGTGAAAAGAATGACTTCGCCTTCGCCCTCTTTGAGGAGTTCCTGGTCCTCTTTGTCGTCATCGGCTGCCGTTTCCCCTTCTGCCGCTGGCTTTCCATCCGGGAAGGCGGTTTTGAATGTGCCTTTGAGGATACCACCGATCGTTTGCCGTGATTTGTTGGGAGACTTCGTGATGCTTGCATTCAAGGAGGAAGTCTGGCTGCGGATGTTCATGAATTGGCGAGGATTGATCTGGAATGGATCAAAGGGATATTGCGGATAGAGAGACTGCGTGCGGGGCAGGTCTGAATTACTCAAGGTTCCGGCATTTGTAGAGGTTTGGACCAGAGGAGTGAGGGTCAGGCCACTGCTTTCCTTCAGGCTGAAAGTACCGGGTTCCATAAAGGACAGTAGCCGGGTATTGCCTGTGAGGTCATGGGACTGGATCTCTTCTTGCCCCTGAATCCGTATCCATGCAGGGTAGTTGCCAAGTTTGGGCATGGGGATTTGAGCGGTAATGTCTGCCACAATCTTGGTTTTGTCGTAGTCAACACCCCAAGCTCCGAAGAGTTTATCCAGATCACTGTTCGCATCAATGCGGTTTGGCATCTGGAAGCCGCCAATGGGAAGGTTTTGCGGCAGGTTGCCATTCATGTACTGATCGATCCAGGAACTGGGATCGACGCAGACAAACAGTTTGCCGCCTCCTAGAAGGTATTGGTCGATGGCAAATTGCAACTGATCGGTGATGTTTTTGGGGTGAAGAATGACCAATGCCTCCAGCTCTTTGTCTTCTGGCAGATTGTTTGCCGTCATTCCAACGCTTACCACTTCATAGAAGCTTTTTAGTTTTTGGAAGAAGGGTTGGTGCTCTTCCATACGGTCCATGGAATTGACCAGCCCGACAACCGGTTTGGAGTCATTGGTCAGCCCGTAAAGCGTGGTCGTGATTTCGTGTTCCAGGAAGGATTCGGATTCATGCAGGAAGTTGATGTTTTCCTCTTCACCTTCGTAGACCAGTTTGAGACCAGTATAGAAGAGCGTATTTCCGAGGCGACCTTTGATGCCGAACTCTGATTTTTCCGCAACTTCTTCCTCATCGGTATCCGGTTTCGGGTCGATGATGGTGATGCTCATCTCTCCGCCCTTGTAGTGATTTTTAAACTGGCGTAGGAGATTGATCACGCGGTCTGCCTGGTTTTTGATGTTTACCGGCACTTCATCACGGCTTCTGGAGAAGTAGAAGTCGACTTCGATGTCCCCCTTAATGGTTTTGAGGATTTCTTTGGTCCCTTCAGTCAGGGAAAATATTTTCTCTGAGGTCGTATCGATCCGGGCATTTTTGGCCATGGATGCGATCAGGTTGACCAGTATGATCCCCACCAGGAGGATGACTATGGAAATGAATTTGGTAGAAGATTTCATGACTTTTTAGTATTTGGGTCAGTGAATTTCAGTGGTGCAGTTCATCGTTCAAGAACGACAACGTTTGCAAATAAGCAAAACAGGGTGAAGGAGAGGAAGTAGAGAAGACCCTGCAAGGACACGGTTCCATTTTGGAACGGCTCAAAGTGGGTAATGAAACTGAATTGAGAGATGGCATCCGCCACTGCCATGGGAAACACGCTTTCCAGCAGAGCCGAGAATACACTCCAGCCCAGAAACAGGAATATCAGAGAGACCAGAGTGCTGATCACAAAGCTGATGACCTGGTTCTTCGTGAAGGCTGAGGTAAGAGAGGCTACGGCGAGGAACGCTCCTGCCATCAGGAAGAGCCCGAAGTATCCGGTAAACACAGGCCCCCAATCCGGATTACCCAAATAGGAGATGGTAATGATCATGCTTACGGTCAGGCATATGGCCACCAGGACGAAGGCCCAGGCTGCCAGAAATTTTCCCAGAACAGCCTGAATCGGAGTGATGGGAAGCGTAAAAATCAATTCCCATGTGCCGGAGCGTTTTTCTTCTGCCCAGAGCCGCATTCCAATTGCGGGAATGAAGACGAGGAAGATCCAGGGTTGGTAGAAAAACAGGGTTCGCATGCTGGCATCATTGGTCTCCAGCATGTGCCCGAGGTACAGGGCCATGGCAGTGGAAGCCAGAATGAAGGCAACCAGGAAAACGTAGGCTACGGGTGAGCGAAAGTAGCCCAGGAATTCACGTTTAAACAGGTAAAAAGTGGTTTTCATTGGTGAGCAAAATCGTGGTTGTGGAGAACAATTAGGGGGCTTTTGCTTTAATCGTCAAAAGTGGTGAGTTCACAGAAGATATCTTCGAGGCTTTTGCCTGGGTGCTCTTCTTTGAGCTTGGTCGGAGTGCTGTCTACAATGACCTTTCCTTTGGCAATGATGATGATGCGGTTACACATGGCATCGACTTCCTCCAGAATGTGAGTGGACAGAATGATCGCTTTGTCCTTGGACATGGAGCTGATCAGCTTGCGGACTTCCCGTTTTTGGTTTGGGTCCAGTCCATCGGTGGGTTCGTCCAGTACCAGGCAGGGGGGATCATGCAGAATGGCTTGGGCCAGGCCTACACGTTGGCGGTAGCCTTTACTTAGCGTTTCAATGGTTTGATGGCGAACACTCAGCAGGTGGCAGATGGTCAGGGCCCGGGTGAGGACTTTCTCTTTTGCTTCCTTGTCGGTGTATCCCCGCATGTCTGCGATAAAGGAAAGGAATTCCTCGACAGTCATTTCCTGATAGAGAGGTCCGCTTTCAGGAAGGTAACCAAAGAGTTTCTTGGCTTCCAGGGGGGCTTCTTTGATGTCATGCCCTCCAATGGAGCCGGTTCCCTCGGTGGGAGGGATAAAACCCGTTAGCATTTTCATCGTGGTGGACTTTCCGGCACCGTTGGGCCCGAGAAAACCCAGAATGTCACCTTTCTCAACGGTAAAGGTGACATTGTTTGCCGCCCGTATGGTACCGTAGTCCTTTGTAAGGTTTTTGGCTTCAATCATGATATTCTCAGTAATGAGGAGTTGATGTTGTGTTGTTGTTTCTAAAAAAACGGGGGCGGGTTTATTCAGTTTTTGCCCCCTACTTCAAGAACAAAACCCCACAGCGAAAACACTGCAGGGTTTTGTCAAAAAAATTCAGAAAAAATTTATATGAATTTTACAGCTTGGAATTGGCCCATTGTTCAGGCTTGGTGGCTCTGGCCACTTTCAGGGCTCCCTGAGCTACGAAAATTTTGAAATCTTCTCCGGCAGCTCTCACATGCGGGTCTTCGTAACCGCTTTCCAGGAGCATTCTTTGCAGCTCTTCCGGCATGTTTTTGATCATGCTGCCACCCCCGGTGAGGATGATGTTGCTGAGCAGTTCGAAAACCGAATCCGGGCGTGCCATGGGGATGACTTTTTCCAGAGATTCAAAAATTTTGTCCAGAAGCATGTTGCAGGCTTCGCCCACTTGTTTGCCGATTTCGATGGTGCGGGGTTTTCCAGCCACAGGCACACGTACTTTCATTCCGTACTGCGGCTCACCGACATAGGAGAATTGCTCTTTGTATTCACGAATCTTCGCAGGAGAAATCTTGGTGTCCGGGTAATCTTCTTCCAAGGCTTCTGACAAGTGTTCATCCACTTCATCTCCCGCCACCGGCAGGCTGAGTTGGTCTTCTGGAGTCGGGAAATATCCTTGGATAATGCAGTAGTCGGTCGTGCCTGCTCCGATGTCGATAAAGAGTGAATTTTTTACCGGGTCAATGTAGTCTGGCTGACCAATGCGATCTTCATTCCGAAA
>CAYSOI010000157.1:6258-8863 GCA_964432425.1 uncultured Opitutales bacterium
GTCTCGGCATCGATGGCATGTACGCAAGAGGTGTTCGTTCCGATATCCACCCCGGCAAGGATATAACTGGCATTACCTTGGGGTGCCGCAGCCTGAGTTGGTTGCGATGTCGGTTCAGACGCAGGTGCTGAAGGCGGGGGGGCCGTAGTCGCCTGAGCGGGTGTGGTTATGGAGGGCTCCGTAGCATCTGGGCTCTCGGTTGTGGAGGTGGACTCGTTACTCATGGTTGAAGTGTACTTGAGGTTAGTGTGGGGATGGAAATTCTACTTTTTTTTGGAAGGAGATTTTGGAGGTTCGTTCAAAACTGTGTCGATGATTTTTTCAACGTCATTAAAAAGTATGCTCTGCCAGTCCTTGTTTGCCGCCTTTCGGGCTTGGGTAAATTGAGTGAGCTTTTCGGCTAGTACCTCGGGATCGAGCCTTGGAATCGGGGAGGGCTTTTTCGGGGCTTCTTTTTCCTGGGAGGGAGCCTTGGCCGGGGCTGCAGGTTTCTTGGATGGAGGAGTTGGGGTGGCTTGTGGAGGAATGGGGGCGGGAGCAACTGGAAGGAATTCAGGTTGCCGGATAGAAGATGGATCCAAACCCAAACCCTGATAGAGCAGTAATTGCAAGTCGTAAAGGATGGTGCCGATTTGTTGCTGGAAGCTAGCTTCGAACCGAGTCATCATGTGGTCGCAAAGTTCGATGCTTTCATCCACCTTCTGCATTTCCTCCTGAAACATGGATTGCAGAAGATCTTTTCTTTCTGCATCCGGAAGCCCGGAGCTCGATGTCCATGCAGAAACCGCTCCCGGCATTTCATTGCCAAGAACTTTGACCGCTTCGGCTTCATCCCCTGTTGCACGAAGGAAACAAGCTTTCCGAAACAGCTTTCGAGCATTCTCCCAGTTGGTATCATTCATAGTTGGATCTTCAGATCGGCGGAAGGGTTATTGTTCTGCCAGCCCAAGGATTCAAACAAAAATTTTCCACTTTTTTTCCAGAGGGCATTTGCGGGTTGTCATCAAGCCGGAAACCTTTTTCCTCGGACCCCCTTTTTTTAACATTGTTTAAGAATCATGGCTACACCAGCTGAACCCATACAAATCTATGACACCACCCTGCGTGATGGCACTCAGGGCGAGGGCATCTCTTTCCCAGTCACTGCGAAACTTCGTGTGACTGAAAAACTGGATCAGTTTGGTATTGATTACATTGAAGGCGGCTGGCCCGGTTCGAATCCAAGGGACATGGCCTACTTTGAGGCCGTGCAGGAACTGGACCTCCAACATGCCAAAGTTGCGGCTTTTGGCTCCACACGTCGTGCCAATGTCCCGGTTGAGGACGATGCCCAGATCAAACTATTGCTGGAGGCCAACACCCCCGTTGTCACCATTTTCGGAAAAAGCTGGAACCTGCATGTCACTGAAGTCATCCGGACGACGCTGGAAGAAAACCTCGCCATGATTGAGGAATCCGTACGGTATCTCAAAGAAAACAACAAAGAAGTCGTCTACGACGCAGAACACTTTTTCGACGGGTATTGTGCGGACCCCGAGTACGCCATTGCAACACTGGAAGCCGCCGTCCGGGGAGGTGCCGACTGGTTGGTGCCCTGCGACTCCAATGGAGGCAAACTGACCGGGCAGATTGCTCAGATCACAAAAGCCGTTCATGACCGCTTCCCAGGGCATCGCATCGGAGTACATTGTCATAACGACATCGGCTTGGGTGTCGCCGTTTCCCTTGCCGGAGTGGAATCTGGAGCCACCATGATCCAAGGCACCATCAACGGCTACGGAGAACGAAACGGCAATGCGAACCTTACCAGCATCATGCCAAGCCTGGTTTTGAAAATGGGCAAGGATGCCAACTGTGCTCCAAACATGGACCGCCTCCGAGACCTCTCCCTTTTTATCGATGACACGGTGAACCTGCGTCCAGACATTCGTGCTCCCTATGTCGGAGCCTGCTCCTTTGCCCACAAAGGAGGCGTTCATGCCGATGCTACCGCCAAAGTCTCCCACAGTTACGAGCACATCGAGCCCGAGAAAGTCGGCAACCGCCGCAGAATTCTCGTTTCCGACCTATCCGGCCGCAGCAGCATCATGATGAAAGCCCGGCAAATGGGCATTGATGTCGACTCCCGCAGTACTGAGATGAAACAATTTCTCGAAGAGCTTAAGGACCTCGAATTCAAAGGCTACGAATACGAAGCCGCCGATGCCTCCTTCCAATTGCTACTGAACAAATACCTCAAAGGGATTAAGCCCTCTTTCGAGCTGATCGGCTACCGGGTCATGGTCGAACGCAATGCCGAAACCGGGATCATGACTTCCGAAGCTACGGTCAAACTCAGAATCGGTGACAAAATCACCCACACTGTTGCCGAAGGCAGCGGTCCGGTCAGTGCTCTCGATCATGCCATCCGCAAATCAGTAGAAGTTCTTCACCCGGAAGTCGCCGACGTAAAACTGACCGACTTCAAAGTCCGCATCCTCGAAGGCGGTCTGGGCACAGACTCCAAGATCCGTGTGCTGATCGAATCCACCGACGGCCACAACTTCTGGGGCACAGTCGGAGCCAGCGACAACGTCATTGACGCCTCCTGGGTCGCCCTGCGTGA